>NZ_JAYGHM010000065.1:0-27233 GCF_034931125.1 Rivularia sp. UHCC 0363
CCAAACTTACTACTTACAAGATTTATCCACCTATGGTACGACTTGGATTTTACGTTCGGGTGGCTGGGAACAAATCTACAGACGCGAAATACCTTTAGAATCGGGAATGCACTTAAAATTTGGCAGCACTAAAAGTCAAATTTGGGAATTTCGGATTGAAAATTAGATATTTACCAAATTGGTACTATTTCTCTTTCACGTATTAACATAGACGCTACTTGAAGTTAGAAACTTATAACGGTAGATAAAATAAAATTTCAGTTTGCGGAAACCTCATATTGAGTGCTGTAGCTGTCAATACTCTAATTCATTCACCAGGAGACAACACATGACTGACAAAATTAAAGGTTTAACAAATCACAATTTATCTCTAATCGAATTGGATTTACTCGCAACCTTACTTGAACCAGAAGATAATACTTACCCTTGGAATCCCTACGAAGAAAATACCGAAGCTTATTTTAATCAACTCGAAGAGCAATTCCCCATGCAGGATTTGCTGGACGAGGAACTAAATACACGCTGCGAAGGTTTTCACAATCAATTAGATGCCCTGTGGTCTAAAGTCGAATCGTCAGCACAATTTGATTGTAATACAAATACTACAATAGCGGTAAAGCTTCAAAAAAATTTACAAAAAGAGTTTTGCAATCGCATACCGTCATATTGGATCAATTTGATTGCTCAGAAAGCCGCAGAAATTTTCAATGCAAAACAGCCAATAGCAGAACAACTTATTGAATGCGTACAATCTGTATTTCCAAGTTTAGAGGTTGACGACATTATGGTTTTAGCACGTCCGTTAACTTACGCAACTAGAAGCGGTTCGCGCACTAAAGTTGAATCAACACTAGCTAATTACAATCAAGACCAAAATAGTGAATGGGCAGCTTTGTCAGAAATTGAACAAGCAAAAATTGGTTTAGCTATTGCTTATCATGCACTCAAGCAGTTAGATAGTTTTCAAACAGAAGAGTAAAATTCTCTCGCCATTTCCTGCTTTAATTGCAACACAAATGCAATCTAATTGCGTTACTAATGATTGCGGCTATAGTATTTTTAGTGTTTTTATTTCTTAGGATAGATTTATCCATCATACTTAAACAGTAAGATAATTGATTATCCTATCTCATCTATCAAAAGACATATTGATAATGAGCTATGAGTAAATTTTAAGAATAATTAATAATTGATAATTGATTACTTGTTTTCAAAAAATCGAGTAGCAAAATTCTGTTCGCGATTGGGTGAAAGCGCTCTTGCTTTAAGAATTGCAGCCATTAAAAAAGCATAAGATAGCACACCCACGATGACTAGGAATAAACCGCTGATAGCTCCAGTTGCATTCCATAAAGCGTGAAGCGCTGACGCACTAAGGTATCCAACCAATAGAATTTGCCCTCCTAATTTTGGTTTAAGCACGGCTAAACCAATGAAATACCCAAGGTATCCGCTGTAAGCCATATGTCCGGCAACAGAACCTAGAATTCGCGGAATCAGTAACTGTAGACCTACTAATTGTCCCGTCTCAGTTCCGGCTTGAATAGCGGCGGCTTGAGTAACTTCCGGCACGTATTGACCGAGTGTTTCTAACAGGGTAAAGCCCACAGCAGAAGCTGCTCCAAGTAAGATTCCATCTAAGGGTTCCCAAACACCTACACGTTCTCGCCAAGGGGAAGACAATCCTAAACCAATAAAGTATATACCAATAACTGGTAAAGCTTTTAGTAGTTCTTCCATTAAACCAGCGCCGAAAAACATCCGCACCAGCCATTCTGTAAAGGTGATTGATTCTTGTCCAGAAGGTAGACTACCGGGTAAAATTTCGCGAAATATAAAAATAAATAGATCTAATATTGGACTAAGTAAAATTAAAGTTGTAGATAAAGCTACGCCTAATAAAACCCACCAAGGTTTGTGCTTACCACATAACTGATAAATAAAATAATAAGCGGCGAAGGCAATATAAACAGCAACTATTATTTGATTTGCTTGCGGTCTTCCTACCGTAGCAAACATTAGTACTACAAATATGACAGTTAAAATTCCAGGTATTAGGTAGGCTTTACGAGTTAAATCTTTACCTGTAGAAATGATCGGAAATAATTGAGTAAAGCTTACTGAATCTGGTTTGGAATAGTTTGGGGAATTTGAGGTCGAATGCATTGGTGTTCCAGCAGAAATGGTTGTTTTTTGTTCAACTATTTCCCTACCAAAAACCAATTGAGGTCCATCGTACCCCAAAGTAATGCGATCGCCAGGAAAAATTTGCTGGCATTCCTGCAAGCGTTTTCCGTTTAAGTAAGTACCATTAGCGCTATTTAAGTCGCAGAGTATCCAACTGATTTCACCATCGGGGGATAAATTTAAGGGACGAACTACCGCATGACGGCGAGATACCATGCGATACTGTAATGCATCTAATACAACTTGACAGTGAGGATCGCGCCCAATTACTGCCTCTGAAGTTGGAATTAGTGAGTAGCCTTGACAAACTGTTTCTAATTCCTTACCAGACACTAGCCGCAGAAATGCATTCTGTCTTGCGTTTTTGCCTGTCATCGAGTCAGTATTATTTCTCAACTATAATAGATGGATCTTGTAAACAGTAAGACTTAAGCACACAACTTTATTTTTAACTTTTCATGCCGCTTAATACACTATAGTTCACGCTTCGCTCTTCATTTCAAATTTATAATTAAAAGTCCTGCTTAACTTAAAATCAGTCTTACCCTAACCTTTAGTCTACGCTACCGGAGACTACATATCATTTTTTTAATTGTAAAATTTACGCATTGAGTAGGTGATAGAAAAAGCCTTTTTTATGTAGTTTGATTTAATTGTATATTTAAAGTCTTGACTCTTGGGAGAATTGGAGAATTGGGCATCGGGAGTAGGAAGTAGAGAGGAGCGAAAAGTGCTGGCATAAAAGGTACTCAATAGCCAAAATTATTTAGGATATGGAATTAACTGCTTGCTGCAATTCTTGAAGTTTTTTCAACACTGCACCAGAGTAAAATAATTCTTTGGCTTTTGTTAAACCGGATGACATATCAGTACAAATTCCGCAAAGCCATAAATAAAACCCACCATTCCATAATGCTGTTTGCATCAGTTCTGATGGTTTACCTTGCAAAACTAATTTCATTTCTGATAATAATTCTTCAGTACTACCCAAAGGTACGTTTTGAGTAGTAAAGCCGTATTCCCGAGGAACTAAAAGTAATCTTTCTATGGGATTTGCGGCATTTCCCAAACCAATAATCGCAGTGCGATCGCGAGGTAAATCGCAACTACCTTCTAAACCCTTGACTGTTGTAAATTTAGTGATCCCCATTTCAGATAAAGTTGCTCTGAACCTTTCCTCAGTTGGTGGATGAACAAACCCGGTAACGATATGAGCATTACCAGCATAAGGACACCAAATTAATTCCATAGTAGCAAAAGGCGGACGCTTCCCGATTTGATCGCGGTATTCCCAAATACTTTTAGTTAAGGGAAAATGCAGGGGTGTATAAACAAACCCGATCCCTACTTTTTCCATCACTTGCTGCGTTTGAGGTAATTCTAATTTCCAGTCAACACCTAAACCTTGCCAAATTTCTATCAAAGGAAGACCGTATTTTGTAGGAAGGCGATCGCCACCATGCATAATTACATTTTGCCCACAGCAAGCTAATAATAAAGCTGTTATCGGACTAATTGGTGCGGTGCGGGTTCTGCCATCATAAGGTATACCAAAAACTATAGCCGATTGCTCGTCGTTGATTGGTTGTAATGTTGGTCCAAGTTCGTTATAAGCATCCAACATTCCCGCTAACTCTTCGCTGGTAGGTCGTTTGATGCGGTGTGCAATTAAAAAAGCACCAATTTGTGCTGGTGTTGCTTCACCCAAAAGCATCATTTTGGTTGCTAAGAAAGCTTCAGCGCGAGTTAAATCTTTATTTGTATGTTCCCCACTACCTATTTTTTTTAGTAAATCTCTAAATAAATTGCTCATAATTTTTTTCAATTATCAATTAACAAGGGAATAGGGAATAGGTAATAGGGAATAGGGAACAATTCTTAATAAGCTGTCGCGTATTTAATTTGTATATGGCAAGCGAGCAAGATACTCACACTACAATAATCTGGTGTTTATGTGTTATTCAATTTAGCTGCACATCAGCTTAACTCCTAACTCCTAACTCCTAACTCCTAACTCCTAACTCATAACTTTTTGAATTTGTTTTGGTATACGTTCGCAAACTAGATTCCAGAAATACTGTATAGGAGGAATTTGCAAGCGGTCTTGGGTTGTTACTATTACTACTTGACGAGTTAAAGATGCACTGTTGACAGAACCATTGTTGTTAATAAAAAAAGGACGCACCGCAAGACTGGGGTCAAAACGGGCTTCAATTAATGCTGAACTTGGTAATAAAGCGATTAATTCTCCTTGACGTACTACTCCCCGGAAAGCATCTAAGGTATTAACTTCTAAAGCTGCTTTGAGTAATGTGTCGGTTTGGTCGAATTGATTTTGTACTAACCGCTGCATTCCATAACCTTCTTTAAAAATTACTTGGGGATAACGGATTAATTCCGACCAAGGAATGCATTTATATTCAGCTAATGGATGATTGACTGATACTAAAACTTCTATAGGTTCTTCATAAAGTACTTCCATAACCATTTCTTTACTTGCAGTTAGGAAACGATTATTCATCACAATTGCTAAATCCACAAGTCCATCTTTGAGAACTTTTAATGCGCGATCGCTACCTAATGATGTTACCCGTAATTGTACGTTGGGATATTGGTGGCAAAATGATTGCAGCAAAGGTGGAAAATAATAAGCACATACTGACGGAATACAGGCAATACAAAGTTCTGGCTGTTTACCTGCGATTAAATCGGTTATTTCCTGTCTCGCAGTTTGCCACTCTAAACAAATTTTACGGGCGCGAGGCAATAATGTCTCACCTGCTACCGTCAATTTTGACTGACTGGTTCTGTGAAACAATTCAAATCCCAAATCTGCTTCCAGCGACTGAATTTGACGACTGATGGTAGATTGGGTCACGCTACATTTGTGCGCTGCTTTCTGAAAGCTGCCACTATCGGTGATCGCTAAGAAGGCTTGCAACTGTTCTAGCCGCATTTTTAAGTAGCTGTAGTTACATTTACGTAAATGTAATTTAACGTATTTTTATTGGATATTTAGTAGATTTTGTTACATATATTTTTTACTTCCCAACTTTTAATCGGGCTATATGTGTTGGTAATTCTACTTTAATAGCAGTATTTTACGGTGTTTAAGTCAATTGTTACAAGTCTTTTTTATGGAAATAGTATCAATTAATTTTGCGAATAGAAGTATATAAGGCAAAATTTACTTTACCAAACTTATAACTCTTTACTCCCTATTCACTATTCCCTACCTCAATAAGTTAAATAATTACTGAATCAAAACCGCATCACCGTCAATATTCCCTATTCACTATTCCCTACCTCAATAAGTTAAATAATTACTGAATCAAAACCGCATCACCGTCAATCTTGACTGCATAGGTTTTTAAAGGTGCAGTAGCTGGTGCAGCTTGAACTTTTCCATCAACGCTAAATTCAGAACCATGACAGGGACAAACAAATTTATTCGTATCGCTTTTCCATTCAACCGTACAACCTGCATGGGTACATTTGGGGTTAACCGCAACTAAATCATTTTGTTGCGAAGTCTTAACTACTAAGACTTCTCCTACAGGTGTATTTTTTGCAAGTAACTTACCATTTGCGTTTAATTCATTAGAACTACCAATTTTTTGCCATTTTTGATCTGGGGCATTTTGCGTTGTTTCTTTTGAGGAACAAGCTGCAATAGCGATAGGTAGACAAGTCGCTATCCAGCCTGCACCAACCCAGTTTAAGAAGTTACGACGGTTCATGTTTGTAATTTTTTTTGTTTGACGTAAGGAACAGTTTGTGCGATCGCAAGCAGTCTTTAAAGTTATTTAATTAATGTACCAATGATTGTTTATAGTTATAAATGTGGAATTTTACTTATTCCTTATATTTAATTGTTTGTATTTATTTTTACACAAAAATTCACGTTTATTTATATCAATATTTATTGTTGTAAGGGATGAACTATGAGAAGTTTGTTTAGACAAATTCGTAAGTATGTCAAAAATGAGAATTTTTTACATGGTATTGAAAATATTGAAGAAATAGTTGCCAAGCTGCTATCAATAACGATGATAGTAGTAGTGTTTATTGCGATTATAGATTTGGTATTTTATATCATAAATAAGTTATTGATTTGGAATATTAACGAAGCAAGTTTTAATAACAATTTATTTAAAACCTTCGGATTGTTTTTAAATATTTTAATTGCTTTAGAAATATTAGAAAATATTACTGCTTATTTGAGAAAACACGTTATTCATGTTGAATTAGTCATTGCAACTTCTTTAATTGCTGTAGCCAGAAAGATTATTATTTTAGATTTGAGTAAAACGAACGGTTTACAGGTGATCGGTTTAGGTGTGGCAGTTTTCGCTTTATCAATCAGCTATTGGATTATCCGACGCAGCCACCGTAGAACCTAATTATTTTAATTATTCAAGCAACCAACAGATATAATCATACCTTCATGAGCTAAAAATGCTTGTTCAAAGTCAGATTTAAGCTCTGTTTGAACACTATCTAAAAAATCATCGCTATCATTTGGATGATGGTTGGAAAATACAAGTTGTTTAACTCCCGCTTTACGAGCTAAATTTACAGCAATTTCCCAATGAGGATAAATTGGTGTTTGTGAGTCGCGGTTTGAAGAAATGTAATTAGGGTTGGCAACTAGCAGGTCTACTCCTTGAGCTAACCTGATTATATTATCAGCATCTAAATCATCTATTTTAGACTGTAAATCGGTGATGTAAGCAACGCTATATTCTCCCCATGTAATTCTATAGCCAATAGACTTTTGAATATGATTAATTAATGCCATTTGTACTGTTACATCATCTATATCTACCACTTTATCTGGGGTCAAATTATAAAATTGCAGTTGTGACTGCATGACTTGTAAAGGGTAGGGAAAATGAGGTAGTAACATCTGGTCGCTAAGTGATTGCTTGATTGATGCACCATTAGAAGCAGCCGTACCGTAAATATGCAAGTAGTTTTGAGGTGCAAATGCAGGAGCAAAGAAAGGAAAACCCTGAATCCGGTTTGTTTGAGCGTTGGTAAAGAATAAATGGGCTGTTAGTTGTTGCTGTTGTTGCAGCCAGCTTTTTCCTAACATTCGCAATCCTGTACCACCATCAAAAATCAAATTCTTTCCCCCAACTTGCATTTCCACGCAAGCAGTATTACCCCCATAGGCTTTAGTCTCTTCACCTGGAGTCGGGATTAAACCCCGCACTCCCCAAAATTTGACCAAAAATCTATTAGCTGAATCGTCGGAAGAATTTTCTTGAACGCTGACTTGATGATGTTGCGATGGCTGTATATTTGACATTTTTTCTACGTAATTGTCTTACCGAGCAGGTCATCGTAGTGTCGCACTTCTAACAATTTGTTTTTGTCGTCTACGATGACAACTGTGGGAGAGAAACTTTTGATTTCTTCCGGAGTTAACTGCCCGTAAGACATTATAATCAAGCGGTCGCCTTTTATGCCTAGACGTGCCGCAGCCCCATTTAGTTCAATTGCTCCAGAATTAGCGATAGCCGGGATTGCATAAGTAACGAAGCGCTCGCCGTTAGTTACGTTCACTACCTGTACCTGCTCGTAAGGTAAAATACCAGCTTCATCCAAAAGTGTTTGGTCTATGCTGATACTGCCTATATAATTAAGATTAGCTTCAGTGAGAGTACAGTTGTGAATTTTAGCTAGAAGAAGCGTGCGCTGCATTGGTTAATTAACTTTTGAGGGCAAAGGGATAATGTAATCAGCTAGTTTCGGACTCGGAGTCTCTACCTTTTTCGCTACCTGCTTTGATGCATTGTTCTACTAATGGTGCGACTTTATCGACATCCTGCCAACCAAGAATCTCGGTGACTTTTTTCTCTAAGTTTTTGTAACTGCGGAAAAATTCTTCGATTTCATCAAGTCTATGGGGAGCTAAGTCTTTAATAGATTTAACGTGGGCATAACGTGGATCTTTGTCTGGTACGCAAAGAATTTTTTCATCGCGATCGCCACCGTCAATCATTTCTAACATTCCGATGGGTCGTGCTGCAATTACACAACCGGGGAAGGTTGGCTCGTCCATTATTACCATACCATCGAGGGGGTCGCCATCATCGGCCAAAGTATTAGGTACGAAACCATAGTCATAGGGATATTGGACTGATGAGTAAAGTACTCTATCTAAGGCAAAAGCCTGCAAATCTTTGTCATATTCATACTTATTTTTACTTCCGCCAGTAATTTCGATCAAGACGTTTATTAAACCGGGTTTTGGTTGGGCTGGAATACGAGATAAGTCCACAGATTTACTCCTAAAGCTTTGATTAATTCTCGACGAGAGTTTGGAGGCTCCCCCGTGTAGAATTTTAGGTCAATATGGACTTCCGGATAAAGTAGTTTATCCCCTCGATATCAAAAAGCCGAATTCATCGGACTAAGACGCTACTATCTAATTTTGACAATCTTAGTACTTACATACCATCAAAAAAAATACCCGCAGCCTAGAAGGCTGGGGCTAATATTGCAAAGCCTACCTGCATAGGTCGTCATTAGGCACATCTTTGCAGGAATGGCTGCAATTGTCACAAAACCCCGGTTGGTGCGTGACACTAAAACCTTATTATTGCGTTAAAAATCAAACATAGTGTCACAGCACCCTACGAGCAGAATATGCCTTTTTGCTAAGTCCTACTTTATAAAGAAATTGCAAAAAGCATTTTGACCATACTCATTTATGAGTAGAGAGACAAAATCATTTTCATGTGAATTACTTTGATTAATTGCTACATTAAGTTACTTTTTCTTCGAGAAGCCCGAAGCGTGCTTATTCATTTTATAAATGGATGAAATTTCACTTCTTATTAATTCTCTATCATTGTCAGTTCTTTGCAAGTTATAGGTTAATGGTTGCCGGTTATTTTGAACGCCGTTTGAAGAGTAATGACCAATTACAAACATCGGTAACGTCAAAGTTAACATAGCAATCGCTGTTCCTACAACGTCTGCCAAACGTTGGGAAGGTAATTCCTCAATATTGGCAGACTGACTGTTTGAGTCCATATAAATTATTTAGCTCTTTACTTCACTAGTTGCTACGGTTCTCTCTGATGAGAGAGTTGTTACTATTTTAGCTTTTTTTCTGACCGCAAACTCTCTATTGTTTAAGAATTTCAATGAGTTTTGACAGTCAATTTATATATTTCTTTATACTTGAAACTCTTGATACCAGGTAAGACAAAAATATATTTTTAAAAATCTTGTAACTTATCTCGCATTTTGCTTCCGTATTGCCTGGGATTGTTACAGCTTATATTAATTAAATCTCATGCAAAAAAAAATACATATTGTTTATTTATTAATATTAACTTTAAATCATAAGCGGGTCAATATCATCTTTCTTTAGGATGATAAAGTCTTATCTATCGGGGGTTTAAGCTTCTCCGGAAGAAAAATATTAATTGTTTGAAATTGAAAAATCTTTGAGTATACTTTAGTCTTTGTGCGTCATCATCAGTAATTACACCCAAAATAAATTGTTGATCGTATGCTTTAAGAATTAAACTTTATTAATAATTCTATACCGCGTAATTACACCATAATTAAATAGTTTTTAAGTGAGAGTAAGTAACCATTATCTACTAATAATCTTTACATTTAAGTCGGTAAAAATAATTATAAATTAAGGCAATATTGCTATTTAAGTGCGCTTAACAGCAGGATAATAATATCCGGATGATTTCTTAAAATTTTTCAAAGGGTTATAGATAATTAAGTACTGTTTTAATGCAGGTTAAATCTAAGCTATTGAGTGTTATCAATGCAAACTATAAGAAATAAAATTTAGATGACAATTTACAACAATAATCCGGATTAAAAAAACCGCCACTAAAATAAATAGGGCGGTCTGGTTAAGCAATCGGAGGGTATTTATAGCTTACTCTGCTAGCACATAAAATTGCTGTAGCTAAGTTTGCACTTGTAATCCAAAATTTGCAGTTTAAAACAATTAATTTAACGGATGCTATAAGCGCTCATTTTTTCTTTGATAAACCTAATGTAAAGATGCCTAAAAGTAGATTTAATCACGCGGGGCATTCCAAAATCAATCGGCATAAATTTCGAGGGTAGTTGCCAATCATCTATTTGCAGCAAGTCAGGATGTAGCTGAACAAAATTGATCGCATCTAGTTCTGGACAAATTCCCAATCGCATTGAAGCAGCAACGGTAGGTACTTGTTCGGGAGGAACATTTAAAATTTCTACCATCGCTCGATCTAAAGCAAATACATTTGTTGATGCACCCAAAATTCCTAAAGGACGAGGTTCACCACCGCTCGGACCGTTGCCTTCATGCCCGATAATTCCGTCTATAATTGTTAAGTTAGGGTTAATAGCTTTAGCAGTTTCTACCAACATTTCTCCAAAACGGTTGGCATCTTTCCCTGCTTCCATGTGCCACCAAGCTTTCATTTTACCCGGTACGCAACCAAATAAGTTTTTGACTCCTAAAGTCAATACCAACTGAGAATGAGATTTTACTTTGGGTAGGTTTATAACTACATCAGCTTCCATCGTCTCTTTTGACAACAGCAGATGGTTAAACTTGTTGTTGGCGATTTCGTAACGCTTACCGTGAAAGTCTACGATCGGAAGATTGAGTTCTTCTAAAATGACTTCATATCCATTAGCGATCGCAACTCCCTTAGCGCTACCAAATGCGGGACTGTCTCCCAAAAACGGCTTACCACCAGCATCCATTACCATAGTTGCCACCGCATAAACCATTTCTGGGCGCGTGGTACATTCAGAAGTAGGACGCGAACCCGTAAGCAAATTGGGTTTAAGTAAAACGCGATCGCCATTTTTTACAAATGCTGCGATTCCACCCAAGGGTTCTAGCAAAGTTTCTAAAGATTCCCTTAATAGTTCCACTTCATAAGAAGTAGCCCTAATTAAACTGACGGATGGTGTTTGAGTCTGCATTGATCTAGTTTTTCATTCTGTGGTTTTGTCACAGCTTAACTTAATCGTATTTTTACCTTCAGCGATCGGTAAAAACTAGGGACACTTTTTCAGGTGGACTTTGGGATTTTGGATTTTAGATTTTGGATTTTAGATTTTGGATTGAGAGTCAGGAGTTAGGAATTATTAGTTACTGCTCACTGACGATGGCGCTCATTTGTTCCAAGTTCAAGACTTCTGCTAATTCTTGTTCGCTCATTAATCCTTTTTCTAGTACAATCTTTCTTAGAGATTTGCCTGTTTCCATTGATTCTTTGGCGATCGCGGCTGCATTAAGATATCCAATATGTGGATTTAATGCCGTTACTAAAGCCAAACTTCCTTCGGCGTAGGCTAAACAACGTTCCTGTAAAGCTGTAATTCCTTTGATGCAGCGATTCGTGAGTGCTTCAACGGTGTTGCCCAGTATTTCAATACTGTGAATCAAATCGTAGGCAATCAACGGCATCATCACGTTCAGTTCTAATTGTCCTGCTTGTGCGGCGTAATTAATTGCAGTGTCGTAACCCATGATCTGAAAACACACCATTGATGTCATCTCAGCCATCACCGGATTATATTTTCCAGGCATAATTGACGAACCGGGTTGCACTGGCGGTAATTGAATTTCTTTTAAGCCAGTTTTTGGTCCCGAATCCATTAAACGCAAATCGTGGGATATTTTGACTAAATCTTGAGCTAAATTGCGTAAAGCACCGGATACGTTAACAAATGGTGCCATACTTTGCATTGCAGCCATGAGATGGGTCGCTTCCTTTAAAGGAGTATTGATTAGTCTTGAAAGAATTTTAACCGCACCTACGCGATATTGGGGATGGGTGTTTAACCCCGTACCCGCTGCACTTCCCCCCAAACCCAGCACTATTAAATCCGCAGCAGCGGTATTAATTCGGTTTTGATGTTCTCGAAGAATCTGCTCCCAAGCGGCAAAAGTATCACCTAGACGTACTGGTACGGCATCTTGTAAATGAGTCCGACCGGATTTGACAATATGTTTAAATTCTGTAGCTTTTTGTGACAAAGTATTAATGGCATTATCTAAGGCAGGATACAACGTCTGGGAAAGAGCCAAAAGTCCACCAATTCTAATTGCTGTGGGGATCACATCGTTGGTAGACTGCCCGTAGTTAACGTGGTCGTTGGGACTAACTCGTTTATAGTTACCCTTCTCGTCTCCTAAAATTTCCAAAGCGCGATTTGCTAGCACTTCGTTCACATTCATATGATGGGAAGTTCCAGCACCTGCTTGATACACATCGACCACAAACTGGTCGCGAAACTTGCCCGCGAGTATTTCATCAGCGGCTTGTACAATAGCTTGAGCAACATCTTGGGGTATACAACCCAATTCACTATTAACCATTGCTGTAGCCTTTTTAATGATGATGCAGGCATCCACGTAAGTAGATAAAGGCTTAATGCCGCTGATAGCAAAGTTTTCCGTTGCTCGTAGAGTTTGAATACCGTAATAAGCGCTACTAGGAATTTGGCGATCGCCCATTGAGTCGCTTTCGATGCGAAATTGTGCAGTCATGGTGTTCAGTTAACAGTCAACAGTTAACAGTTACCAGTTATCGGGAATAGTAGACATTTTTTATTATTAATTCTTAATTTGTTTCGATATTATTGCCTTTTATGGTCTGTTAAAAGTTAGTAGGGAGTAGGGAATGGGGAACGGGGAATAATAATTAAAACTCTAAACTCATAACTTCTAACTTCTAAACCTCAATCCAAAATCCAAAATCTAAAATCTAAAATCGAATGACTCTTCCAAACTGGATTACTTTCTCTCGCTTGCTAGGGATACCGTTTATTATTTATGGTTTGCAAAATCCTACACCCCAAGCAAGATGGATCTGTTTTGCAATTTTTGTTGTTGCTGCGGCTACAGACTGGTTAGATGGTTATCTAGCGAGAAAGCTTAACCAGGTAAGCGATTTAGGAAAATTTCTTGACCCCTTGGTAGATAAATTGCTGGTGCTTGCTCCTTTATTGTCTTTGATTGAACTAGGACAAATTCCAGCATGGGGAGTATTTTTAATATTAGGACGAGAATTAGCGATCGCAGGTTGGAGAGTTAGTCAACCAAAAATCAGTGGTGCGAATATTTGGGGAAAGCTCAAAACCGTAACTCAAATAATTGCGATCGCGCTTTTGATTGCTCCTTTATCTCCAGAATGGGAATTACCTTCTTTGATTGCTTTTTGGGTATCTGTTGCTTTAACTTTGATTAGTGGTGCAATTTATCTTTTACCGCAAAAGACAGTGGAAGATGGTCAAGTTGTTGTGGAATGAATCCGAAAAAAGCCACCCGTAGCGATTGGAAAATACAGCCGATGTCAGAGTTGAAAATTCAGCTACAAGTTGAGAAAATTTTTACTTTGGAAGAATATGAATACCTCTGTATCAGAAAGTTATTCTAAAAGCACGCATTTCACACTGTACTCTTGCTTAATTTTATTTTTGAAAGTTTGGATGTTCATCCCCATCTGGTTTAGGTGGTCTGTCGTAACACCTTGAGCAATAACACAATTATCTTTACCCCACAAGTTAAAACCTAATTGGTGCGTACTAATTAAGGTTCGGTTTGAGTCTTCAGGTGTAGAGGTTTCTAATTGTTTAGCTTTTGTAGAAACACTTTCATCTGTCGAACCTAAATTTTGTGCAATGCTTTTTTGCAAATCGGGAAAATACGAGCCAACTATCACTGCAAAGAATATTGGTACCGTAATTACGCCTAAAATCGTCAATCCAGTGCGGCTAAAAAGGTTTATATCTTTATCTTGCATGGTAAAAGTGTTTCAAATAATTCATATTAACCATGCGTGCGCTTAAACAACATCAGCATTTATTCTGATGGCAAATTTCTCAGTCCTCTTTAGAGGACTTTTGCTATTAGACAGAGAATTGCATTCTCTGGCGGATTGATGGTTTGAAACTGATATGATAATAATCATCAAATATTGCTTGTTTATCCACAATCATGATGTTGGGTTACGACACGATTAATATAAATTTTCGTTACAAATCAAATTGGTTTTCGTGTCTAACCCAACCTACTAGCTGATACTATAATAATCATCAAATATTGCTTGTTTATCTACAATTATAATGTTGGGTTACGACACGATTAATATAGCTTTTTGTTACCAATTAAATTGGTTTTTGTGTCTAACCCAACCTACTCCCTATTCCCTATTCCCTATTCCCTATTCCCTATATTTGATTAAACTTCCAATTTCACCTGAGTTACACCTTGACGCATTTTACGCTGTCTCTGTATCCAAGAAAGTCGAACTGCTTTGCTTACTAAACGAGCTAATTTAAAAACAATTTTGCGTAAAAATAGATTTTTTGGCAATAATTCATGTTGCCTACCTTCTTCTTTTTGCAACTGTTGAATGCGAATAATTTCTGGTTCTCTTTCTTTCTGAATTTTTGAAAATACTCGATCAATTTGTTTGTTGTCGGCTTCTGCAAGCAACGCGGGTACAAGATGATTTACTGTGACAATTACATCGCGTAATGCAACATTAATTCCTTGAGCGCGAATGGGAGACATGGGGTGAGCAGCATCACCTAAAAGTAAAACTCCTGAAGTATGCCAAGATGGACAAAGACCTACTATCACTGATAATTTAATGGGTTTTTCGATAGAATCTGCATGGTTAAGGAAATGTTCTGCTAACCATGAAGGTGATATTGATGCAAACTTTTTTGCCCATTCAGTTTTCGTTATTTCGCTAATCTTTTGAATGTTTTGATCGGCAGTTAATGTCCAACCAAGATGAAGTTTTCCCGGTTCGGCTCCATGAAATACAGCAAATGCATTTTCACCGTCTCCAATGGCAGAAAATACATTATCTGCGACAAAACGAGGATTTGCAGCTAGTTTAAACCACAGTAGATCCATAGTTTTTGGCTGTTGTTCTAATTTCAATCCGGCGCGTTGTCTAATGATAGAATTACGACCATCAGCACCAATTACTATATCTGCTGCAATTTCTCTTCCATCTGCTAATTTAATTCCTGCGACACGATGATCAATTGATAGCAAATCTTTAACAGCTACACCTTGGATAAATTCAAAATGATTGTATTTTTGAGCTTCTAAAATCAACTTTTCAAGTAAAGGTGGTTGAGAAACTAAAGTACATGGTTGAGTGTCAGCTTCTATCGGTTCATCTACCCGAAATAAAGATTTTTTGTTTAAAATAAATTCCCATGCATCAAGTTGTCGATGAGGAATTTGTTCGAGTATTTCTGATAATCCCATTTCCGACAGAGCATTTAAACCACTCGGCATTAATCCTTCTCCACGAAATATTCGATGGAAGTCAGAAGCAGCTTCAACTAATGTTACTGAAATACCTCTTTGTACGAGCATTAAAGCAAGAGTTACACCAGTCGGACCAGCTCCTGCGATCGCAATTTTCATTATTTTTTAAGAAAGGGAGTAGGGAGTAGGGAGTAGGGAATAGGGAATAGGGAATGTTGAGTTACGACACGATTAATATAGATTCTGGTTATAAATTAAATTTTGTTTTCGTGTCTAACCCAACCTAAGAGGTTTTTACAATCATTTAACCCATCGCTTTTAAAATTTCCTCGTCAGTTGAAAAATCAATTTCTTTTTGATCTCGCTCCGATGTCAAATAATCGTTTTTAAATGAATCTTTTAATCCAGAAACTAAATCGTAATCTGGATGCCAATCTAATTGTGTCATGGCTTTGTTAACTGATGCAAAAAAGTGCTGCATTCTCATTGGGAAGGCTTTCCGCTTGCCAAAATCAAACTTTTTGGGGTCATAATGGACTATTTGAATATCATCCGGTGATTTACCCGCAGCTTCAGCACAAGCACGAGCTAAACCGTCAAAGGTAACGTAACGATTTCCCGAAATGTTGTAAATTTGGTTGATTGCTGTAGAATTTCCGATAATTTGAGACATTGCCTTTGCTAAGTCTTTGACATGACCCAACTGAGTAATATGCAATCCATTACCAGGAATCGGAAGCGGACGATCGCGAGTAATTCTATCGAAGAACCAAGCTTCTAAATCGTTGTAGTTTTGCGGTCCGTAAATATAGGTGGGACGAATTGAGGTAAAGGGAAAGCCATTTTCTGCGAGAAAGCTTTCTGTATGATGTTTACCTTTGTGACGACTTTTAGGGTCTACTACATCTCCTTCTATATGAGGTAATATGTCAGACTTGAGATAAACTCCAGCAGAACTCATGTATACGAAATGCTGCAAGCGGTTTTGAAAAATTTCTGCTAATGGTTGAGTATCAGTAAGTTCGCGTCCGTTGTTGTCAAAAATGACATCAAAATTCTCGTTGGTTAACTTTTCTTTTAACTGGTTTGGGTCAGTGCGATCGCCCTTTATTTGCGTTACATTCTCCACAGGTAAGGGATGATTACCGCGATTAAAAAGCACTACCTCGTGTCCTTGTTCTACTAATATTTGAGTCAAATAGACACCGATAAACCGAGTGCCTCCCATGATTAAAATTCGCATTGAATTCCTGCTATATATGCTACTTGTGCTTAAAAAATCTGAAGATAAAGCATTAATAGTTTAAGTAAAAAACTTTACATATTCTTTGAACTATAAAAACTTGATCCTTTTTGAGATTATCAGGTTGCGGTATATTTGGAGGAACTTATATTGTGAAAATTACGTCACCAGAATGGTTATTAATCTTCCGTTTACTTTAAAAAACGAGAAAATACATTCTGACCGCATGGCAAATAAAATTGCTGGTTCTAAGAACAAGCGTAGATTCCTTGAATGCAAGAGGTTTTTTCAACAAGTAAAACCTCGCTGACCTAATCAGAAAATGTTGAGGAGCAGAATATGTGGAAATATCCAGCAAAGAAGTTTAAGCTATCTTCATTGCATACAAGTAAATATAAGCTTGAAGACGCGATCGATGTCTTGGAATGGTAAATCCATCAATAATTGCAAATGTTCTTTACCGATGAATGCTAACTGTGCCTTTAAAGTATGCTTTGGTGCATGAGTGGCTTACACCATTAGCAACGGGTGGTTCGGAACTCGTAGTACGGGAAATTTTGAATCATATTGATGCTGACTTGTATGCTCTCATTGATTTTGAATCTAGTAATCCGGAAAGTTATTTATACAAACGACAAATTGGCACAACATTCTTACAGCATTTTCCCGCAGCAAAGCAAGGTGTCCAAAAATACTTGCCTTTTTTACCATTGGCGATCGAACAGCTAGATTTGCGTCAATATGATGTAATTCTTTCTTCTTCTCATGCCGTTGCCAAGGGGGTTTTGACGACTCCCGATCAAATACATATTTGCTACTGTCATAGTCCCATGCGCTACGCTTGGGATTTAACTTTTGATTATTTGCGAGAAAGCAAGCTGGGAAAAGGTATGGCTGGATGGGCAACGCGCTATCTACTTCATAGTCTAAGGCAGTGGGATGTATTGAGCGCTAATCGCGTTGATTACTTTATTGCCAATTCCGCGCATACCGCACGTAGAATTTGGCGATGTTACAGAAGAGACGCAGCTATTATATATCCGCCAGTAAATACCGATGATTTTCCTTTCTTATCTCAAAAGCAGGATTTTTACCTTACGGTTTCCCGGTTGGTGAGTTATAAGCAAGTAACTTTAATTGTCAAAGCTTTTAATAAATTAAACAAGCCTTTGGTAATAATTGGCACTGGTAATGATATGGATAAAATCAGTAAGATAGCTAAATCCAACATCCAAATACTAGGATGGCAGCCCGATGATATGGTAAAAAAATATATGGCCAATGCCCGAGGTTTTGTCTATGCTGCTTGTGAGGACTTTGGTATTGCCTTAGTTGAAGCACAAGCTTGCGGTACCCCGGTAATTGCCTATGGTGCTGGTGGTGCTTTGGAAACAGTGCGGGATATTCGTTCTCATGGAGATACAGGAACGGGTACATTTTTCAATCAGCAAACAGAAGCATCTTTAATCGAAGCAGTAGAAACTTTTGAAGCTAACAGAGAAAAATTTAATCCTGAATATGCTAAAAAGCACGCTGCTCAATTCTCCAAGCAAATGTTTGCTTCTCGTTATCTCAACTTTGTACATACGTGTAAAGAAAAAAGTAATAAAAGGGAGAATTAACTTGATTCTCCATTTGAAAATGTGAGGATAAAGTAAATTTGCTTCCTAAGCACTTTTAGAAGCTCCATTAGCTTTAAGATTGGGACTATGTGTGGTGTGGATTGTAAAGAGTATGATGACGGCACAGACCTCACTTCTCTCCGGTAAGATTACGCGTACTTTCTTAAAACGCGGTCACCAAAAAAGCAAGCCAAAATTTAGACCCCTAGGTTTTTATTTTGAAGCTTTGAACGGAGAGAAAGCTAAGCGACTGTTCGATATAATATTTTCCCTGTTAGTACTTATTCTGTTTTCTCCTGTTTACTTAATTCTGGCTTTGCTGATTGCTTTAAGCTCCAAAGGACCAATTTTTTATATTCAGGAACGAGTCGGGAAAAATTACAAGCGGTTTAATTGTATAAAATTTCGCACAATGGTAACTAATGCCGACGAAATTTTGATACAAATGATGGAAACATCACCTCAGTTCCAGCAGGAATGGAAGAGCAATTTTAAGCTGAAAAAAGATCCTAGAATTACCATTATTGGTAAGTTTTTGCGAATCACTAGTTTAGATGAATTTCCTCAGTTTTGGAATGTTCTCAAGGGAGATATGAGTGTTGTGGGACCTCGACCTCTGGTAGCAGAAGAATTGCCCAAATATGGATGTCACATCAATGAAATTTTAACTATTAGACCTGGAATTACCGGCTTGTGGCAAGTTTCCGGCCGTAATGACATTCCTTATCCTAAAAGAGTTCAAATAGATTTGTACTATGTCAAGTGTAAAAGTTTTTGGCTAGATTTATGGATTATTTTGAAAACATTTGGCGTTGTCGTAATACCAAAAGATAACGGAGCTTATTAAAATTAAGGCTCTATTTTTATTATGGGAGCAGCCAAGCTCCATTTAATCTGGCTGCTATTTTTTTGTCTAAAAATGATTTTGGGAATAGGGAATAGGGAATAGGTAGTAGGGAATAGGGAATAGGGAATAGGGAATAGGGAATAGGAAGTAGGGAAAAGAACGAATCGCGTAAATAATGTTATTTAAACAAACGATTTATATCGCTTTAGCTGTAACTATATTAACCCGAACAATGGCAGTTCGACTGTTTTAAATACTACTTTTACTTAAAAAATACCGTGTACTACTTTTAACTTTATATTCCTAAAAATCCAACCTCTATTTCATAAAAAATATTCTATTTAATTGTGTTTTAAATAACAAACATTAATTTTGAAATGTAATTTTTGTCGCTGTGTGATTTCGGAAATTTTATAAAAAATTAATGCTAGCTTTATACAGTCACCAAAAATATAAAGTATTCGTGAAGATTAAAAAAATGTACTGGATACATAATAGATCTCTCGTTACCGTTTGAAGGGTTTACTTTGAAAACACGCGAGACAGCATATTTACTTAGGCGATCGCGATATTACGCAAATAAAACTCGTAAGTTTCCCATTGGGCAAGCAAGTGCATTCCTGTTAGTTTATACCAGGCTACCTGTATTAATTTCATTAAAATATACGAGGAATAAAGGAGAATGACCCAAAATAAGCGAGCGTTGATTACTGGTATTACCGGACAAGACGGTTCTTATCTAAGTGAGTATTTATTAGATCAAGGTTACGAAGTACACGGTATTATTCGCCGTACTTCCACATTCAACACAGACCGTATCGACCATATTTATGAAGATCCCCATAAAGAAGGAGTTAAGTTATTTCTTCATTACGGTGACTTGACTGATGGTACGACGCTACGCCGCATTCTTGAAGAAGTCAAGCCGGTAGAAATCTATAATTTGGGCGCTCAATCCCATGTACGGGTAAGCTTTGACTCACCTGAATATACTGTGGATGCTGTAGGAATGGGTACCCTACGTTTGCTCGAAGCAATCCGCGACTATCAACAACGCACTGGTATTGAAGTACGCTTCTATCAAGCTGGTTCTTCAGAAATGTTCGGTTTGGTACAAGCAGTACCGCAGTCAGAAACAACCCCATTCTATCCTCGTAGTCCTTATGCTTGTGCAAAGGTTTACAGCCACTGGCAAACTATTAATTACCGCGAATCTTACAATATGTTCGCCTGTAATGGTATTTTGTTTAACCATGAATCACCGCGTCGGGGTGAAACCTTCGTAACCCGCAAAATTACTAGAGCGGTTGCTCGGATTGTTGCTGGTAAGCAAAAGAATATTTATATGGGTAATCTGGACTCCAAGAGAGACTGGGGTTATGCAAAAGATTACGTAAAGGCAATGTGGTTGATGTTGCAGCAAGACGAGCCAGAAGATTTTGTAATTGCCACAAACGAAACTCATTCTGTAAAAGAATTTCTAGAATTAGCATTTAATTATGTAAATCTTGACTGGCAAAAGTATGTAGAATTTGACGAGCGTTATTTACGTCCTGCGGAAGTAGATTTGTTGATTGGAGATTCTTCTAAAGCTAGGAAAAAGCTGGGTTGGACTCCATCAGTAACTTTTGAACAACTTGTAGCTTTAATGGTAGAAGCCGATCTGCAAGCTTTGGGTCTTACCTCTCCTGGTGACAAAGTAGGTGAAGCGATTAAAGATAATGCGATGATTCGTCAAGAATTGGGCGCACTACATATGTAGAATTTTGGATTTTAGATTTTAGATTTTAGATTAGTCTTGATGGTTGTTCGCAGCAGTTCGATCGCGAACAATAAACACATGGATTTAGCATCAAGTCTTGCGAACCCGGTTCTGCAAATATTTTAGATTTGAATAGATTTGAATATTTGAGAATCTTTAATCCAAAATCTAAAATTTAAAATCCAAAATTGATTTGATTGCCGATCGCTTTCAATATTAATAAGGACTAAAAGAAAAATGAATGCCTTAGAGTTAAATAATAAAAGAATTCTAGTTACTGGTGGAGCGGGTTTTTTAGGTCGTCAAGTAGTAGACCAACTAATTAAAGCTGGTGCTGACACAGATAAAATTACAGTACCGCGATCGCGTGATTACGATTTGTGTGTAATGGAAAACTGCAAGCGTGCGGTTGACCAGCAAGATGTTGTGATTCACTTAGCTGCTCACGTTGGTGGTATCGGTCTCAACCGCGAAAAACCTGCTGAGTTATTCTACGACAACTTGATGATGGGAACTCAGCTAATTCACGCTGCTTATCAAGCTGGTGTGGAGAAATTTACCTGTGTCGGTACTATTTGCGCTTATCCCAAGTTTACTCCTGTACCATTTAAGGAAGATGACATCTGGGATGGCTATCCAGAGGAAACTAATGCACCTTACGGTATTGCTAAAAAAGCTCTGTTAGTGCAGCTACAAGCTTACCGTCAGCAGTACGGTTTTAACGGAATATATTTGTTACCAGTAAATTTATACGGTCCGGAAGATAACTTCGATCCTAAAAGTTCTCACGTTATCCCGGCATTAATTCGTAAAGTTCAGGAAGCCCAGGATCGGGGAGACAAAGAAATTCCCGTTTGGGGTGATGGAAGTCCGACCCGCGAGTTTTTGTATTCTGAAGATGCAGCGCGGGGTATTGTCATGGGTACTCAATCTTACAACGACACCGAACCCGTGAACTTGGGAACTGGTTATGAAATCTCGATCCGCGATTTGATTACTACAATTTGTGAATTGATGGGATTTGAAGGTGAAATTGTATGGCAAACTGACAAACCAAATGGACAACCCCGTCGTTGTTTGGATACGCAAAGAGCGAAGAAAGAATTTGGTTTTACCGCTCAAGTAGGCTTTAAAGAAGGTTTGAAAAATACTATTGAATGGTGGCGCGAAAATGCCGCTCAACCTGTAGCATAAATCTTAAGGTTGATATTTTGAAAATCCCCTGATGCTTTGTTAAGGTCAGGGGATTTTTAGTTGACTATCGCGACTTACTCTATTTAATACTTCCTTTCTTTCGGCTCAAACATGGTAATCGCTACGGGACGATATTGAATATCAATTCCGGCTGCGGAATAATATGCCATTGTGTGCTGCAAATAGTTCTCGTCATCTCTTTCCGTAAAGTCTTCTCGACAATGTGCGCCTCTACTTTCTTGACGATTTAAGGCGGATGTCATAATCATTTTTCCTACAACCATCAAACTCCTCAATTCTAAGGCTTCTATCAGTTCTGTATTCCAACAACTGCCTTTGTCGTCTAAGTAAATTTGCGAATAATTATTTTGGATTTCCTGTATTCTTTCTAATCCTTTTAACATCAATTCTTCGTTACGGAATACACCGCAGTAATCGGTCATAGCATCTTGAAATTCTTGTCGCACTTGACTAATTCTGTATTCCCCAGGCTGTTCTAACAAACTTTGAATTTGCTGTTTGGCTTCGTTTATATAATGTTGTTCGTCTATAGAAGGTAATTTACGATTTTCTACGTATCTAGCTATGGTTGCCCCGGTTCTACGTCCGTATACAACACATTCTAATAGCGAGTTACTACCGAGACGATTTGCACCATGTACGGATACACAAGCGCTTTCCCCGGCTGCAAAAAAGCCTTCTACTAAACTATCTCCACCGCTGCGAACTTGCCCGTCAGTGTTTACTGGTATACCGCCCATCGAATAGTGAATTGTCGGACGTATGGGCATGGGTTCGTTTACTGCGTCAACACCTACTAAACGGTGTGCTTCTTCCCAGCAAAAGGGAACGCGACTCATGATTTTTTCTTTGCCCATATGGCGTAAATCCAGATAGACACAAGGACCTCCAGGACTACCATCACGGTGAGCGCCTCTTCCAGCGCGGACTTCACGGGTAATCGCCCTTGATGTAATATCCCGTGGTGCTAACTCCATGCGAGAAGGAGCATAATTCGCCATAAAGCGATCGCCTTCACAATTGATCAAATATGCACCTTCACCACGCACTGCTTCGGAAATTAATACGCCGACAGGATACAAGCCTGTTGGGTGAAATTGCACAAATTCCATATCTTCTAAAGGCAACCCAGCAAGGGCTGTAATCGCCAAACCATCACCTGTAGAAGCATAATCATTAGAGGTGGTATTGAAAGCTCTACCGTAACCACCTGTCGCAAACATTACGGCTTTAGCTCGCATCACTTCCATATGTCCGTCAAGGATGCGGAACATTAAAACGCCCTTTGCTTGACCTTCTTCTAATATCAAGCGCATCACATACCATTCATCATAAATATGTACGCCATAACGTCGCAGATTATTAACTAATTCATGTAAAATTGCATGACCAGTTTTATCGGCAGCGTAACAGGTACGATTATGGGTATGTCCACCAAAGGCTCTTTGAGCAATTCTACCGTCATTCAAACGGGAGAATAAAACGCCCATGTGTTCCAAATCAATTACTACATCTGGCGCTTCTTTGGTGAGAATTTCGACTGCATCTTGGTCTGCTAAATAATCAGAACCTTTGACAGTATCAAAAGCGTGTGCTTCCCAACTGTCAGCAGAATCAACATTCTTCAGTGAAGCTGCAATACCACCTTGCGCTGCTACCGAATGAGAACGAATCGGGTGAGTTTTAGCAATTACAGCAATACTCAAACTAGGATTAGTCCGCGCAATTTCCACCGCAGCGCGGCTTCCAGCCAATCCTCCACCAACTATAATTACGTCGTGTTCTAACATCATTCCCCCCGACTTTAAGAAATCTATTTTTCTATAGTTACTTATATTTGGGGAGATGGGGAGATGGGAAGATGGGAAGATGGGGAGATGGGAAGATGGGGGGATGGGGGGATAGGGAGATGGGGAAAATTTAAACTCCGGTAGTCCTAACCTTTAACCTTTGACCTTTGACCTATCCCCTATCCCCTAACCCAATTAACTAGCTACTGGTTGTTGTTGGGAAACGTTACCTGGAATAGGTTCCATAGTTGTTCCTGGCTCTATAGCAGAAAGTTCAATATGATTTATCAATGTGGTCACAAATGCAAATAGCAAGAAAGGCAAGGATAAAAGCACTACTAGTCCAACTGTGGCTAAAGCATATACGGGTCTTCTCGCACCCATTAAAGCTAAAGCTGATGCCAAACTCAGGGTGATAGTTATCAGCCAAACAATTATTTGACCGTAGACATCACCGAAGGTTAGAGTGCAGACAAAGCGATATTTTTGTAAGTTAATCATTTAATTTGCCTCAATTCCATATATGCTTCTACGTTAAATCCATGTTTGGGTTTTAGACGATTTCTAAATATTTTTGAAATAATTGTAATATCGCTTCATAAATAGTTGCTTAATCTGTGTAAGTTTACAAAATTAAATCTATCTCAAGATGGGAATTGAGAATGGAGCATCGGGCATTGAATATTATAAAATTTTTTCTGTAATTTTTTAAATGGATAAGAAATAATATGACTATTTGTACCTAATAGTCTACTTTTAGTTAATAAAACTTCTTTCTATGGTGTGAGTCGCTTTGAACACTTTATCTGTAAATATGACACCTGAAGATATACGGGCGAAAAAATGCAAGTTCAAACACCAGACTGGGTTAAGCACGCTGTTTTCTATCAAATTTTTCCAGATAGATTTGCTATTAGTAAACAGCCTCGCAAACGCTTGTTAAATAATGCAAGTTGGGAAGATTGGCACGAAATGCCTACACTTCAAGGCTATAAAGGAGGAGATTTATGGGGTGTAATGGAACAGTTAGACTATTTGCAAGATTTAGGTATTAATGCAATTTACTTTACTCCTATTTTTCAATCAGCTAGCAACCATCGCTATCATACCCATGATTATTATCAAGTAGACCCTTTATTAGGTGGAAATCCGGCTTTTAAAGAATTATTAGAAGCTGCTCACGCTAGAGATATTAAAGTTGTTTTAGATGGTGTTTTTAATCATAGCAGTCGGGGATTTTTCTTTTTTCACGACGTTTTAGAAAATGGGCCTTATTCACCTTGGTTAGATTGGTTTAAAATAGAAGGCTGGCCTTTAGCACCTTACACTGGTGAGTTACCCGCAAATTACGAAGGTTGGGACGGAAATCGAGCTTTACCTGTATTTAATCATGATAATCCCGAAGTGCGGGAATATATCATGGAAATCGCCGAATACTGGATAAAATTCGGTATTGATGGTTGGCGGTTAGACGTTCCTTTTGAGATTAAAACTCCTGGTTTTTGGCAAGAATTTCGAGAAAGAGTCAAAGCAATTAACAGCGAGGCTTATATAGTTGGTGAAGTTTGGACTGATGCTCGTGAATGGCTTGATGGTAGCCAATTTGACGGCGTAATGAATTATTTATTTACCGCACCAACTATAGCTTTCGCAGCTGGCGATCGCGTTATCCTCGAACAAGTAGAAGACCGCTCGTATGAACCATATCCGGCGTTGGATGCTGCTGGTTATGCTCAAAAAATTCAAGAAGTATTAAAGCTTTATCCCTGGGAAATTCAACTAACTCAATTAAACTTACTTGCCTCCCACGATACCGCACGTTTACTTAGTATTGCGGATGGAGATCGAAAAAGCGTTGAATTAGCAACTTTACTATTACTGACCTTTCCCGGTGCGCCCAGTATATACTACGGTGATGAAGTCGGTTTACCGGGTGCGCTTGACCCAGATTCGCGACGCGCTTTTCCTTTAGAAGCTACTTGGGATCGGGAAATCTTCAAAACTCACCGCGAACTAATTGCTTTGCGTCACGCTCACCCCTGCTTGCGGACTGGTGATTATAAAGTATTGTTTGCAGAAGGGGAAGTATACGTATTTGCTCGGACTTTAGAACAAGAACAATTGATTGTAGCGATTAACGTTGGTACTTCCTTCTCTAAAGCAGATGTAGATATTAGTGAATTGCAGCGATCGCAACCAACCAAGCTTTTATATGCTAGCGATAATGTGGAATGGAAAAATCAAGGGGATTCAAGATTATCGTTAAATATTCCTCCACGCACGGGATGCGTTATCAATTAACAATTATCAATTTAATTGTGTAGAGACGTTGCAGTGCAACGTCTCCTTATGTTTGATTCAACAATTATTTATCTAAAAGCCGGGTTTGTGCTTACTTTAAAGTGATTCAATGTCCTGCAATAATAGCGGGCATTAAAACCGAATTGATCGCATGAATTACACCGTTATCTGCCAAAATATCTTTTTGAACAACATTTGCATCATTTAACTTGACGCGACCTGACTGTGATTCCACCGCTAAAACTGAGCCTTCAAAAGTTGGAACCTCATCAATTTGGGCTAGATCGTCGGAACGAACATCACCAAATGCTACATGATAAGTCAAAATCTGTTTCAATTTGGGGATATCTTGCAACAAGGATTCTATTGTACCTTCGGGTAACTTAGCAAAAGCTTCATCCGTAGGTGCAAACACAGTATATGTATCAGAAGTAGTCAGAATATCTGTTAATTCTGCTGCTTGCAGAGCTTTAATTAAAGTCTCAAATTTTCCTGCATTGATAGCAGTTTCAACAAGGTTTGCCATGAGAGTTATCAATGAACAATCATCAATTATCAATTATCAATGAACAGTTGGGAATCAACATAAAGGTATACTCCTAATGACTGAGAGTTAGTATGAGGATACGCTAAAAGACCCGCAGCCTAGAAGGCTGGGGCTAATATTACCAAGCCTACCTGCGTAAACCGTCATTAGGCGCATCTTTATAAAGAAACGTTATTAGGTGTTTTGACAAAAGTAGTGTAAATTTACTTTGTAGGGTGGCATCATTTAGAACCATGATTTGACAATATGGTCTACTTTTTTGATAAATATAAAAATATCTTGCAAATAAGTCTTTTAATTCAATAAACTTAATTATTTGTGTTAAGCAATTTTTTACAAAGTAGAAGTAAAAAGATTGTTTACTTTTTGCAAAAAAAATTAATTAATAAAAATTTTTCTAATTTAGGACTTACGCAACTGGCATATTTTTC
>NZ_JAYGHM010000065.1:27349-43914 GCF_034931125.1 Rivularia sp. UHCC 0363
ACTTGCGGCCATTCCTGTAATTAATAGTGCAAGACGATAATAGGGAATTATGCATCGAATCAATACAAAGTCGAAAGAATTTAACTTACAGTCAGAAGAATTAATATTTCTAGAACAAACTGCTGCAAAGTTTGTATTTTTAACTTCAGCGGATACAGACATCCAGACAATAGCAGCCGCAATTTCTCAATTACCTCCTAACTTTGATGAAATTAGAGTTGCTAACTTACTAAATTTACAGCATCAAATAAGTATTGATAATTATGCGGAGCAAGTTTTAGAATTTGCCCAAGTGATTATTTTACGCTTATTAGGAGGAAGTTCTTACTGGTCTTATGGTTTAGAAGTTGTGTTGGAAATTGTGGAACGCAATCGCACTAATTTAATTGTAATTTCAGGAGACGATACTCTTGACCTCAATTTAATCTCTCATTCCACTTTACCTTTAGCTAAGGTCAACCAAATATCCCGGTATTTTACTCAGGGTGGCAAAATAAATTTTGCTAACGCTTTTAAGTTTATTGCTGATAATTGCTTTTCCACATCATTTAATCCCCCACCTCCCCAGGAAATACCGAAGTTTGGTTTTTATAATTGGAGCATGGGGAATGGGACAATTAACAATGTCTCCAAGGCAAAAGTTGGTATTTTGTTCTACCGCGCTCATTATTTATCAGGAAATACTTTAGTTATCGACGCTTTATGTGAAGCTTTAATTAAAAAAAATATAAATCCCGTTCCAGTTTTTATTTCTTCGCTGCGTGAAATCGATGTTCAACAAGAATTAAGCGAATTTTTACAAAATCAAGATGGAGAAAATATTTCTTTTATACTCAACACCACGAGTTTTTCTTTAGCACGTTTAGAAACAGAAAGACCATCTGTAGAATTGTGGGAAAAACTGGATGTTCCGGTGCTGCAAGTCATCCTCAGCAGCAGTTCTCTCGAACAATGGGAATCCTCCTCTCAAGGACTTTCACCCCGCGATATTGCCATGAATGTGGCGCTTCCAGAAGTTGATGGACGCATTATTAGTCGTGCTGTTTCTTTCAAAACCGTACAAAATAATAATTCGGCTTTACAAACTGATGTTGTAATCTATCAACCAGTTGCTTCGCGGATTGAATTTGTTGCAGATTTAGCAGCTAATTGGGTCAATTTACGTTATAAATCTCCCCAACAACGTCGTATAGCTTTAATTTTGGCAAATTATCCTACCCGCGACGGTCGCTTAGCAAACGGAGTCGGATTAGATACACCGCAAAGCTGCATCGAAATTTTGAAAGCCTTACAAAATGCCGGTTATCAAATAGAAAACTTACCCAAAAACGGAAACGAATTAATAGAATTACTTACCACAGGAGTTACAAACGACGCAGAAGCCAGATATTTAAGAAAAATACGGCAAAGTCTTTCTTCACAAGAATACCAAGAATATTTTGCTTCCCTACCAGAAGCTGTGCAGCAAGGTATTTCTCAAAGATGGGGAAATATTGAAGAGGATAAGGGGACAAGGGGACAAGGGGAAATGGAGAGTAATACCCAATTAACAATTACCAATTACCAATTACCTGTATCAGGTATCCAACTCGGTAACGTCTTCATCGGAATTCAGCCATCACGAGGCTACGATCTCGACCCCAGTTTGAATTATCATGCACCAGATTTAGAACCAACTCACGCTTATTTAGCTTTCTATCACTGGGTAAGAAAATGTTTTGGTGCTGATGCTGTGGTTCATGTGGGGAAACATGGAAATCTCGAATGGCTACCGGGTAAAAGCATTGCTTTATCAGAAAATTGCTATCCCGAAGTTGCTTTATCGACCCTCCCACACCTTTACCCCTTTATTGTCAACGACCCTGGGGAAGGTTCTCAAGCAAAACGTCGCGCTCAAGCTGTAATTATAGACCACCTCACTCCTCCGTTGACTCGTGCAGAACTTTACGGTCCCCTGATCAAGCTAGAAAATTTGGTCGATGAATATTACGAAGCGATTAATTTAGACCCCCAACGTTTACCAATTATTAATGAACGAATTACGCAATTAATTATTCAAGAAAATTTACATTTTGACTTAGAACTTAATACTGAAAAATTAGAAAATAACGTTTGCGATCGCATTTTAAACTGTTTAGATGGATATTTATGCGAATTAAAAGAGGCTCAAATTCGCGATGGTTTACATATATTTGGGAATTGTCCTCACGGAAAACAGTTGAGGGATTTGATTGTGGCGATCGCACGTCACCCAAATCGGCATCATTCGGGATTAACTCGGGCGATCGCGAAAGATCTAGGCTGGGATTTTGACCCATTGACAGAAAATCCGGCTCAAGTATTTGTCAGCGATACCGTACCTTGTCGGAATGTCGGTGATGCGATCGAACTTTTGGAAGAATACGCTGCTTGTCTTGTTGAAGAGTTAATTAGTGGTTGTTTTGTTGAAGAAATTAGTCTTAGTGAAGAAAATCTAGCCCTAAGCATGAAAAACCTCACCCCCTTCCCCTCTCCTTGCCAAGGAGAGGGGTGTCCGGCAGGACGGGGTGAGGTACCCCTTCAAATACAAGCTCCTGAATCCCAAACCAAACTAGTTATAGAATGGATTCGCTCCAATCTCCTACCTTCCTTGCAGCAAACTCACCTGGAAATTGACCATTTATTACGAGGACTTGACGGTAGATACGTTAAAAGCGCTCCAAGTGGCTCACCTACACGCGGTCGGCCGGAAGTTCTACCTACAGGTAATAACTTTTACTCAGTTGATATTCGTGCCGTACCCACCGAATCAGCCTGGGATGTCGGTAGAAAAGCCGCAGAGACTCTTGTCGAAACCTACACTCAAGAAAATGGTGAGTATCCAAGGACACTTGCTTTGTCCGTGTGGGGAACTGCTACAATGCGGACGGGGGGGGATGACATTGCTCAAGCATTGGCTTTACTGGGAGTACAGCCAGTGTGGGATGGTGCAACTCGCAGAGTAGTGGATTTTGAAATTTTACCGATATCGATTTTACAGCGTCCCCGCGTCGATGTGACATTGAGAATATCTGGTTTCTTCCGGGACGCTTTTCCCAACTTAATCGAACTGTTTGATCGAGCAGTAATCGCAGTAGCAGCCTTAGACGAATTGCCCGAGTACAATCCCTTAGCCGCACAGGTAAGCTCTGAAACAGAACTTTGGATTAAACAAGGATTAAATAAAGAGGCCGCACAAACGCGATCGCAGTATCGGATTTTTGGTAGTAAGGGAGGAGCTTATGGTGCTGGTTTACAAGGGTTGATTGAATCTCAAAATTGGCATACAGATGAAGATTTAGCCCGTGCTTACATCAACTGGAGTTGCTATGCTTACACGGGCAAAGGTTTTTGCTTTTCTGCACCCGAAGCATTCGAGCAGCGTCTAGTAAGAATGCAAGTTGTGTTGCATAATCAAGACAATCGCGAACATGATTTGTTAGATTCCGATGATTATTACCAGTTTCAGGGTGGGTTAACAGCAGCAGTGCGATCGTTAACAGGGAAAAATCCCCAAACATATTTTGGCGATAATTCTATTCCGTTCTTACCAAAAGTTCGTAAGCTTCAACAAGAAATAGCTAGGGTGTACCGTTCGCGAGTTGTCAATCCCAAATGGCTTGAAGGAATGATGCGTCACGGTTACAAAGGTGCATTTGAAATCGCGGCGACAGTAGATTATTTATTCGCCTACGATGCTACCGCGAACTGTGTAGAAGACCATATGTATCAGGGAATTGCCCAAGCTTACCTTTTCGATCCAAATGTCTGTGAATTCATCGAGAAGAACAATCCTCATGCCCTGCGTGATATTGCGGAAAGATTATTAGAAGCATACCAGCGCGGTTTGTGGCAGGATGTAAATATACCAACATTAGATAATTTACGAAACCTGGTTCACCAAGCAGAAGCAGCAATTGAAGAAAAATCGGTGGTGTAAGAGAAAAATATGGAAAATCTTGCGTATTTACACTTAGCTGGAGTTTATGAAGACCCCTCAACCAGTGAATTGGTTTACCTTAATTCCTGGTTGAAAAATTCACAAACCCCAGATTTGAAACGTTTTTCGAGTAAGGCTTGGGGGTATATGTTACCTCTAGTCTTGACTATCTCGATTCTGAGCATTGCCAGCAGCGCTCTCGCACTGCAAAAGGGAGATAGAGGTCCCTCCGTCAAAAATTTACAACAAGATTTACAAAAGGCTGGTTTTTATCAAGCCCCTGTTACTCAGGTATATGACATTAAAACAGAAGATGCTGTTAAGCGCTTTCAAAAGGCTGCTAGCATCGGCGTTGATGGTGTAGCCGGACCTTCTACATTACAACAATTAGAAGGCTGGCAGGCGGCTGTAACGATAAATACTAGAGCCGCTCAGAAAAAACCAGTTGTTACGGAGCAAAGCAAACCGCCGACACCCTCTCCTAAGATTGCGACAAATACTACTAAGCGCAGCAATCCCAACTTGTTGGCTAAGGGTGATGAAGGTGAAGCCGTTCAAGCTTTACAGGAAAGGTTACGAGTATCGGGATTTTATTACGGTAACTCGACGGGGATTTACGGACCGATTACCGAAGATGCCGTGAAACGGTTCCAAAGGGCTTATGGTTTGGATGTTGACGGTATCGTCGGAACGGAGACGCTAACTAAGTTACCGCCAATTGGCGTTGGCTATGGTGATGAAGATGCTCCCAAAAGCATGACGATTGCCGCGACCAGACGTAACAAAGAGTTCCTTGGCTTAGGCGATCGCGGCGAACCTGTAAGAATCTTGCAAGCACAGTTAATCAAAGCCGGATATTTGAAGGGAGAACCAAACGGTTATTTCGGTCCTTATACTGCGGATGCAGTGAAGCGATTCCAAGATAGCAATTATTTAGCAGCTAGCGGTATTGCCGGACCGACTACTCGCGGTAAACTGTATCGAAATGTAAATGATGCAGAAAAAGCTGAGTTTAATGTTTTGGAGATCCAAAGACGCTTGCAATCACGAGGCTTCTATAAGGGTTCTCTGAACGGAGTAATGAGTAAAGATACTCAAAGCGCGATTAAACAAGCTCAGGAGTTTTACGGTGTTAGTTTGAAGGATGTGAAAAACGGACGTTTTTAGCATCCGTTTCGTTGAAGATGAGCAGTAACCCTTGTCCCGATAGGTAAAAAACTGCTCGCCTTTTTGCAAGAAACACATCCCATAAAACTATTCAAATATATAACACTCCCAGGTGTTACAAAGGCATTAATGCCCGCTGGCACTTGGGACATACCCCGTGAATAGTTAACTGACAGTCAAGAAGATGATAGCCATCTTTTTGAGAAGTCTTTAACCCAATTTTCAAAATCGAATCGTTCTTGAACTCGGTAGTCGTGTTACACCTAACACAAATTAAGTGATGGTGATGGTGAGGATAAGGCTGGTTAAGCTCATAATGTTTATGACCCTCACCCAGTTCTAGTTCCCGCAAAATTCCCATACGTGCCATCAATTTTAAAGTGCGATAAATTGTGGAAAGACTTATTCCTTCATTATCGACTTGTAACCTTTGATAAAGATCCTCAGCACTCAGATGCTCCCCTTGAGGAAGCTCCTGAAAAATGTGTAGAATCACTTCTCTCTGAGGTGTTAAACGCCAACCTCGTTCGTTGAGTTCTGCTTTAAGCGAAGTAGTAGTGTAAATAGTCATACTAGTTTTTCTCAACAAACCCCATCAATTGCGAATATAGCAAATAAATCCACCTGTTTGCAATAATTCTAGATTGTTGAGAATCATTATGAATTACTTTAGGTAGAATTAAAACTGATATCGACGCATATCAAACAAGAAATTAAAAATGTAATTCCCATTGCCGCGAATATTTTAAGAGAAATTATCGGCAAGCTTTCTGGATAACATAGCTAGGGAAAGCTGTGATCGCGAGCTATTTTATGATTTATAAGGGAATCGAAGAAATAATATAGTGTCGGGATGGACAATTTTGGATTTTAGATTGGCTCTAGGAATCGGCACGTACTTTTATCTAAAATTATTACGCCTAAAGAAACAAATAATTAATTATTATAACGAGGGTATGCAGTAACGCTTTACATATATCTATATGTTAGTTGTTCGTAAAGAGAAATGACTGGCGCGGCGGAACAAAATGTTGTGAAAATGGGGAAACCACTTAAAACTCGATTACGAGTGGCTTCCCAAAGCCGCGCTGATTCATTCACTTGTAAACAGTATTCTAACTGAGGGATTCTAGGTAATCGCGAATCAAGTTGCGTCGCTTGGGTTGACGTAGCTTTTGTAAAGCCTTAGATTCTATTTGTCTAACACGTTCGCGGGATAAATCGAGAGCGCGTCCAATTTCAGCAAGAGAGTAAGGATGACCATCAGCCAAACCAAAACGCATGAGAATTACATCGCGTTCGCGAGTAGTTAAATCTGCCAAAAGATTTTGCAAGTCTCTTTGGAGAGATTCTCGCATCAGCATTTCTTCTGGTGTTACACCATCGGTTTCGAGTAATTCACCTAATTCGGTATCTTTATCTTTACCTACTTTGGTTTCAAGAGAAACAGAACGAGGAACTCTTAATAAAACTTCTCGTACTTGAGCGGGAGTCATTTCCAACTCAACAGCCAAGTCTTCCAAAGTCGGAGTCCGACCTTTTTCTTGAGCAATTTTACGTTGAGCTTTTTTGATTTTGTTTAACTTTTCGGTGATATGGACTGGTAGACGGATAGTACGGCTAGAAGTCGCGATCGCTCTAGTGATACCTTGACGAATCCACCAGTAAGCATAAGTACTAAAGCGATAACCTTTAGTTGGGTCAAACTTTTCTACCGCTCTTTCCAGACCTAAAGTACCTTCTTGAACTAAATCCAATAATTCCAAGCCGCGATTTTGATATTTCTTCGCAACAGAAACTACAAGACGAAGATTCGCCTTAATCATGTGTTCCTTAGCTTGGAGTCCTTGGGTTTGAGTTTGTTCAAGCTCCTGTACGGTCATATTAGCGGTTTGGGCCCATTGGCGTTTACCTTGAGACAAAGCGCCTTTTAGCTCAGATTCCTCAATCCCAGCAGTGTTTGCCCATCTTTTCATCGAAGGGCGATGTCCTAATTCAGATGTCAAACGTTCTTGAGCTTCAACTATTCTCAAATAATCAGCAAGTAATTCATCACCTTGATTTGCAGCTTCGGATAATAGTATCCGTAACTTCAAATAACGTTGGACTTTTTGAGCTTCTGAAACCTCTTCATCTCGACCTAATAACCGAACTCTGCCAATTTCTTGAAGATATAAACGAACTAAATCCGTACTGCGGGTTTTTGTACTAGCATTCAAATTTGCAGTATGCTCAGAAGCTATGTCTAGCTGTTCTAAGTCCTCATCCTTGGGAACTTCCGTATCATCAACGGCTAATTCCGGTTCAAAATCTTGAGAGGATTTTCGAGTTTCGTAAGCGGCATCGGCATCGGCATAAAAAGATGTTGCTGGCATAAGAATTTCTCAATGGCTCCAGGTAACAATTATTAGCAGTGAAAGCTAATCAACTGTTGCTATTGTTCCCGCGATTAACGGAGAACTAACATTATTTAGAAATTAATTTGGCTTTTTTTTGAAATAAAACCATACTGATTTCATTTGATACTCATTTAAGTTAAGCGTATTAGTCCAGTAATTAATTTGAACCAACAGTAATCCAAATGCTTAACTAGACTGCTATTAACCGGCTGAGTCAGTTAAATTTACAGCTTCAAAATATTGACAGTAGCGAATACAACATGGTATAAAGATAGACAAGTAAAGAAGTTATAAATCATAGTCATAGTTATATATACATAGCTATAAAAGTTATTTCCTGACGAAATTTTTTTTAATCGTCAGGGAATCTTGGGATTTCAGGTCAAAGGTGAGGAGTTAGGAGTTATTTTTCCCTTCTACTCCCTCTCCCTTCAATGCCCAATCTTCAACTAATAGTTATATTCGGGTTTAATATCTCGCTTCATTAAATCCATTAGTGCTTGTCGTGGAGTGACTTCGGCTTTAAGCAGACGGTAAACTTCCTGAGTAATCGGCATCGAAATATTTTGTTGTTTAGCACGTTGCACCAAAACTTCAGATGTATTTACCCCTTCAGCGGTTTCTTGAAGTTGAGAAAGAACTTCTGCCAGAGTCTTACCTTGTCCTAACTGATATCCGACCTGGTAATTACGACTTAAAGGGCTGTTACAGGTTGCTAATACATCACCTAGACCCGATAAACCGTAAAATGTTTCCGGCTTCGCACCCCAATGTACGCCGATACGAACCATTTCAGTCAGCCCGCGAGTCAGTAGCGCGGCTTTGGCATTAGTTCCCAACTGCAAACCATCACATACACCAGCGGCGATCGCCATCACATTTTTTAAGGTTCCACCTAATTCCACTCCCAAAGGGTCGGAATTTGTATAAACTCGAAACCGAGTTGAATTAAATACCAATTGCACAGATTCCGCTGCACTTTCAATATTGCTCGCAACTACAGTCGCTGCTGGTAATTCCTGGGTAATTTCCTTGGATAAATTAGGACCGCATAAAACCACTACTGGATTATGAGGAAAAGTGTCTTGCCAAATTTGCGAAGGTGTGCAGGTAGTTTCGGGGTCTAAACCTTTAGTAGCGGTGACAAAAATAGTTTGAGGAGAAATAGATAAAGATTGTAATTGAGAAGCAACATCTCTTACACCTTTCATAGAAACAGCGCTGAGAATAATATCCGCACCTTCCACCGTTTGTGCTAAAGTTTCCGCACCGCGACGCGAGAATATTTTTACGTTGTGAGCATTGGTTTGAGCGAGAGTTGCTAGGGCTTTTCCCCAAGCACCCGCACCGAGAATAGCTACTGATTTTGGGTTAGTCATAAAACTTTGTTTTCGGGCAGGCAGGGATGCCCACCCCACAAGAGTGTATTGGAATCAAATAAATAATATTGTTTTAGCGTTACGCACTAATAATAAGCGATCAAAATATCCATTATCTTTTAAATCTTCTCAAACTGCTGTTGAGTGGGTAGTTCTATATTGAATGATTTTGATAGACTACAGGGAAAGCCACTGCGTATAGCAGGATTCGTTGTATGTTTGCCGAAACTTCTTCACGTTACGTTACGCGCAACCCTGAAATTTTGGGTGGAGAGCCAATTATTACAGGTACTCGTACTTCCGTTCGTGCCATTGTTAGTTTATGGCGATTGGGCATTATGCCAGAAGAAATATTGAACCATTTGCCTCATTTAACACTGGCACAGGTGTTTGATGCGTTAAGTTTTTATCTGGATTATCAAGCTCTTATTAATAAGTACATTGAGCAAAATCGAGTACCAGATGAATTAGTTCATCCGTCAGTAAAAGCTGGATTGAACAGGCAATGACAACCTTTGCAGCGCTTTACACGGATGAAGATATGTCAGCATTAGTTGGGACACTTTTAAGTTCCCGTGGGTTAGATGTTACAACTGTTCCTGAACAAGCAACTATCGGTAAGACTGATGCAGAACAACTTGAATTTGCAACTTCTTTAGGCAGATGTTTTTTAACTCATAATCGAGTTGATTTTGAACGATTACATCTTCAATATATAGAGCAAAGCAAAGAGCATTGCGGGATTATCATTGTACCTCAGAAAAATGCCTATGAAGTAGCGCAGCGGATTGGTATTTTAGTAAATGCGTTAACGGCTGATGAAATTAAGAATCAGCTATTGTACGTTTAATGATTTTTATTATTAACGAACGCTATACCGCACCAGCTTGAAAAATTTGATTAGCTGTAAGTTTTAAATCGGGAAATGTTTGAGAAACAATTTGCTCGTTATTTTGAAACTTATTTATCCGATATTCCCCATCAATTAAGTTACATATAGAAATTGTTGGTTGTTTGGGATTTCCAATAAAATTACGTCCACCTAACGCTGCATAATCTACAATCCAATATTCGGGAATACCGATCTCCTCATAGTCAGCATATTTAAAGTGGTAATCATCGCGCCAATTAGTTGATACAACCTCAATTACCAAAGGTATTGATGCAGCATTAGTAAGAGTAGATGCTTTTTTCCATAGTGGTTCGTTGATCAAATTTGCGCGATTTAACACCAAAATATTTGGGAAATAGCCAGTATCTTTTTGAGGAGGTTTGACTATAACTTTATTAGGGATACTGTAAGGCAAGTTTAATCGGTCAATTAAAGCACTAAGCTTTATCGTCAAAAAGCCTGTAACTTCCTCATGTTCCCCTACTGGTTGCGCTATTTCGACGATATTTCCATTGTGTAGTTCGTAGCGTACCCCGGAATTTTCAGGTAGGCAATCTATAAATTCTTCAAATGTTACTAGTTTGGGTGGGGCTTGAGTCATTGGTGGATAATTAATGCTTTGAAAATATTATCTCTAATTAAAGGGGTTGGGGAGAGTTTTATTGTGGTTGATATCAAGTCTGTTGGTACTGAGGACAATTCCGCCACAGTTTACAACCATAGTAAAAATACGTATTAAAAACTAATTAATTATTTTATTTGACCAAATTTGTTAAGTATATTTTTCATAAAATATTGTCACTTTACTTTAATTTCCCTGCTATTATTTTTTCCCTCATGGGTACCCTACCAATATAAGCATAGTCTTCTAAGGGGATTAACCTACCATGAGGTTAAAGCAGTGACAATATATTTTGGTAGTGTCCAAAAATACAATGCGGAAAGGGGATTTGGGTTTGTTAAGCGTACCCTGAACAGCAAACAATCAACACGAGAAGTTTTCTTTCACATTAAGACAATTAGGTGCAAATCCTATGAGTTAGCTCAAAAGCTAGACAATGGTTCATATGATGGTGTCAGTTTTTTGTATGAAGTTGAGAAGACTGATAAAGGTGAACAGGTAAGTAAGCTGTGGTTAAGTGCAGAAGATATACCAAGTAAAGAATTAGATAGTCTGACAGCAAAGATTCAAGGATTATGGCACGATATAGACGCTCCTACTCCTGATTGGCTCAATCAAGTAACGCTTTTATTAGTTGGGCAAATTCGTACAGATGATTTAATTCATGAACGGGAGAGATTACAACGTGAAAGAAAAGAAGCTGAGGAAGAAGAACGAAAGAAAAGAAAAGCAGAACGCTTAAAGCGCTTAGAAGCTATTCGAGAAAAGGAACGTTTAGAAGCTGAACGACGAAGAAAAAAGGAAGCTGAACGTCTAAAGTATTTAAAATATCTTCAAGAAAAAGAATGTTTAGAAGCAGAGCAACGGAGAAAACACGAAGCCGAACGTAAAGCGCAGATTCAAGCTGCTCAAGAAACAGAACGCATTGCAGCAGAGCAACAGCGTCAAACCAGATTACAATTACGTGCATCCGAGATACAAAAAATATGTCAGATGTATGGAATTGAAGTATTGGTACACTTTACCCATATCGCTAATCTAAATAGTATTTTGCAGCATGGTTTATTAGGACGATCGCAACTTGAAAGTATGTCATGGGTGGAGGCACCTAAGTATAATGACATTCACCGTCTAGATGGACAGCGAGAAGCCATCTGCTTGGGCATCAGCTTTCCTAACTACAAAATGTTTTACAAGTATAGTTTTAATAATCGTTCAGATTGGGTCGTTTTGCTTCTCAAACCCTCTATCCTATGGGAACTAGATTGCAAATTTTATCGAGAAAATGCAGCTTCAAACAATGCCAAAGAAAATATTACAGAAAAAAGAACTCAGGCAAGGAAACAACCTGAAGCTTTAATACATATGTTCTCGGATTATGAACATATTAAACGTGAAGCTTTAGAAATACCTTCGTATTTTACAACTCATCCTCAAGCTGAAGTGCTTGTTTTTAATCAAATTTCTACTCAGTATATTGATGTAGTTCATTTCCACAGTTTAGATGTTAGAAAACAATGGGCAAACCTAAATCCAGGGAATTATTCACAAACTTTTTATGCTGGATATCGTGATTATTTTTCCCCCAGACAAGATTGGCAAATGTGGTAAACCAGAATTATTCTTCTAATCGTAAGGTGAATTATGGCTAAACGACCTATTTTTATCCCTAATTTAAAAGGCTTTCCCTTTGTGAAAGAGAGTTTACTTGAATTTGAATGGCACCCTGGTTTTGCAAAAGTACAAGCTCAGAAATCAATAGCCTCTCTGCATCAGGCAGCCGCTGAAGCTAAAATAACCCCAGTCTTAGAGATATCCTCTAAATCGAATGAGGAGGTAGGAGTTTCTTTGAGTGCCTTTAATCTAAAGATGATAAAGGATGAAAAAAGTATTTCAGTTGAATGTGCATATCAAGGTAGTAAGATTTTCGCAAATGGCGGTCCTTTTTCCGATTTATATTCTGTCTCTAGCAAAGAAGCTAAAACTGATGAAAGGCTGCGTAATTCTGGTAATTTTGTAGGTTATGAATTTTTTGGAGAAAATTTTATTATTAATCCGGTCACAGCGTTTTATGATTGGCTATATTTAACTGCACTTTCACAAAATCCAAGTTTAGCTAATAAGTTATTTGATTATAAGGGTTTTTCTGATATTGCATTTAATCCTAAAAAATCATTTAACTGTCAGGCAAGAGCAGCCGCTTTATTTGTTTCTCTATGCCACAATGATGAAATAGATCGTATTGTCGAAGATAAAAATTACTATATTGATTTAATCACAAACAATAATTCAAATAATGTATCATCTATGGAAAATAAAAAAAAGAGTAGTAAAAGTAAAGAGCAATATTTACAACCTGAGTTACCTTTCTAGGTCTTTATCTGTTGTCACTACAACCCCGGTAGAGTAAACATTAAAATCTGAAGCGTAAAGTTGCAGAAGTTATTTATATAGATATGATTCGCTTCCATAATTTTAGCTTTTCAAGCGCGATCGCCATAAATTCCCCTATCCCCAAAATCACTTAAAAATAACTAAACTGCATACCCATATCCCAAGCTAGGATTAAGAAATCACTCACAAGGGCGATCACTTAAAATTTATGTCTTCAAAACAGCGTGTTGTGCATAGCCATCCTGAAATATTAGGGGGAACGCCTGTATTTATTAGTACTTGCGTACCGATTAAAACCTTGCTTGATTATCTGGAAGCAGGTGACTCTTTGAATGAATTTATTGACCACTTCCCCAGGGTTAGTCGGGAGCAGGCAATTGAAGCGTTGGAATTAGCCAAGGAAATAGCCAATTTACAAAAATATGGCATCAAATAAACTTTTTATTCTGTTAACTTCCCTTTTATTATTAATGTTAGGAGGTTCAATCGCTTTCAATATTCTTCTCTTCAACCAAGCTAAAAAATATTACCTCGAAGTTAATGAAACTCGTTTAGATCCTTCTGGATTAAGTCACTATCCTCTAAATCTCAAGAAAGCTACCGATAGTAAAATTCGTGTTGTTTTCTTCGGTGACTCCAGAGCAGAAAATTGGATATCACCTAAAATAAGTGGATATGAGTTTATCAATCGTGGAATTTCCTCTCAAACTTCGGTGCAGACAGTTGAGCGGTTTAGATATCACGTTAATTCTTTACAACCTAATATAGTAATTATTCAAGTTGGTGTTAACGATTTGAAAACTATTGCTTTGTTTCCAGAACGTAGAGAATCAATTGTTGCTAATTGTCGCAGCAATATTAAGCGAATTGTAGATGAATCTAAAAATTTAGGTGCAGTAATAGTCTTGACTACTATTTTTCCGGTGGGGGAAGCACCACTTCAGCGCAAGCCTTTTTGGTCGGATGATATAGCTAAGGCTGTTAATGAAGTGAATGCTTATATAGCTACATTAGCGGAAGATAAAGTTATCATATTTGATGCTTTTTCTATTCTTGCCGATAGTCAAGGAATGATGTTGAAATATGGCTCGGATGAACTGCATTTAAATAACCAAGGATATGAAATACTCAACAAAGAACTGGTGCAGCTACTTGATAAAATCAAATCAAAGTAATGATTATTAACGATCTAATTTTATGTCGCCGAAATTTTCTCAACCTTATCAACCATTATTATTACGTATTCTTCACGGCTTAATTGGCTTATTTACGATTGGGGCAATTATTACTGCTTTTTGGACTTATGATGTTTTTGATGGACGATGGGGAAAAATTTCGCTACCTAAATTTACGGAGATTGAAGGTATTCATGGCACATTTGGAGTATGGACATTAATAATATTTCCTCTATTTGCTGTTTATGCTTTTCACAGAGGACAACAAAGATTAATTCAGCCGGATTCTTTTACTAAACTGACTGATTTTGCAAAACCAATTTGGTGGTATACTCTGCATCGATTAGTTAATACTTTGAGTATTTTAGCAGTTACTTTTGCTGTTTGCTCTGGCAGGATGATGGACGAAAAATGGCTACCTCAAGGAGAACTTAATCATTCTTGGTATTATGCCCATCTTATTTCTTGGCTAATCTTAGTAACTTGTATCGGGCTTCATCTATTACTGAGTATTAAAGTTGGAGGTGTACCTTTAATTTTATCAATGATTAATTGGCGATTTCGTAGTAAAGATAGTCCTGGTTTGTGGCGAAAAAATTTTGATAATTGGCGTGATAATTTTGACGTTAGGATAATTAAGCAATGGCTATCATCTCTTTCGCTGCTTAAAATTATCGAAATTTTCGTATTTATTACTATAGTCTCAGCTTTGATATTTTCGCTAATTAAAGAAATTGGTTAATTAATTGTTTAATTTGCTGTTTAATCAAGCTTTATGTTTTACTGTTTCTCTATTAACTTTTAAATAATTACTTGAATATATGGAGTATTTTGCAACGGTTGCTCGTGGATTGGAAGAACTTGCAGCTAAGGAATTAGAAGAATTAGGTGCTAGCTCGGTAGAACCTGGATTTTGCGGTGTTGGATTTAGTGGCGATCGCACTCTACTTTATCGGGTTAATCTTTGGGCAAGATTACCGTTCCGCATTTTAGTTAAACTGGATGAATTCCCTTGCAAAACTCCAGATGACCTTTACAAGGGTATCCAAAATATTGATTGGCAAAATTATCTGACACCAGAGCAGACGTTAGCGGTAAACGCTACGGGCAAAAACGACGAACTCAACCACACGCATTTTACAGCGCTTCAAGTAAAAAACGCGATCGTTGACCAGCAACAACAAGATTTTGGCGAACGTTCTGATGTTGAGCTTTACGATCCAGATTTACGGATTAATGTCCATATCCGTGGTTACTTTTGTACCCTTAGCCTTGATAGTTCTGGCAGTAGTTTACACCGTCGAGGTTATCGTCCTGCGGTGGGAGCGGCACCCTTAAAGGAATCTTTAGCGGCTGCTTTGATTCAACTTTCGGGTTGGCAGCCAGAACAAATGTTCTATGACCCGCTGTGTGGTTCTGGAACTTTACCGATAGAAGCTTGTTTAAAAGCGCTGAATATTGCACCCGGTTTGTTTCGGGAGTCCTTTGGATTTGAAACCTGGAGCGACTTTGATCTACCCCTTTTGGAAAAATTGATTGCAGAAGCCCAAGCGAGTCAATTAGATACGCTTCCGGCATCGATTTGGGGGAGCGATCGCGATCAAGAAGTCATCGAGCAAGCAAAAGAAAATGCCACAAACTGCGGTGTTGACGATCGCATTTGGTTATCTCAGATGGAGCTTTCCGAAGTTGTTGCACCCGCAGACACTGGTGTAATATTATGCAATCCACCCTATGGCGATCGTTTGGGACGAGATAGCGATTTAGAAGCATTTTACAAACTTTTGGGCAGCGTACTTAAACAGCAATTCAAAGGCTGGACTGCATTTGTGCTGAGTGGTAACAAGAAATTGTCTCAATCAATTGGATTGAAATCATCGGATCGGATTACGGTATATAACGGCACTTTGCCCTGTCAGTTGATGAAGTATGAGTTGTATTAAGAAATTTTTGCAGAGTGACGCATTGACGCGGAGCTTCTTCTCGAAGGGTAGGTAAATGCGGAGGAGCGCTGAGTATTGAGAATCATCTGGTAATATTAAAACAATAGATGATGCTGACCCCATGTTCTTTGCTTGATAGTTGCTTGATAGTTGCGCTAACCTGTGGGTGTTTTTTTTGAAGTGTCTTTTTTAAAGCTTGAAATGATTACTGTATATAGGTTTGATGGCTATTTCTCTAAACATGAGGTTAGCGCAGTCGTTGAAATCATTGCCCCGATTATGTTTGAGGGCATTTTACTCAACCGCCTCTTGACAAGTCGATGGCTGAAACGCTATTTTTATATTGATCGGCGCAACAGTACCTTGAAAACTATATACAGTAAACCTTCTACAGCGAGCCATTGCAATTAACATTAATCCCTATTAGGGATTGAAACTCTGAGATACGTTTCGCCAAACTTACTAATAATTGCAATTAACATTAATCCCTATTAGGGATTGAAACTGATAAGAGCATCAGTCATTGAAGCTTTATTTAGAATTGCAATTAACATTAATCCCTATTAGGGATTGAAACCATACTCAGGGCGTGACATTGTAATCGATGAAGCATTGCAATTAACATTAATCCCTATT
>NZ_JAYGHM010000066.1:0-43846 GCF_034931125.1 Rivularia sp. UHCC 0363
AAATAGTAGGAGTTATTTGATTTTGGATTACCCTGCGGGAAGACGCTTTCGCGTCAATAGATTTTGGATTGGGAATTGGTAATTGTAATTTAAATATCCCCTTGTCTCCCCATCTCCCCCTTCGGGTTCACCACTTCTCTCAACGGTCGTGTTCCTCCGCACGAGAGTGGGTTCACCATCTCCCCATCCCCCCATCCCTTCTACGGTCCGGAAAAAATTGCCTCTTCTATATCTTGACGACTGAGAGAATATTTGAACGAGCGCTGGATCTCTTCTGTGTTCTCTCCTACGTTGATATATCGCACTGTAACTTGTTCAATATCAAGCAAAATTTCTGCTTCCCAAAAAGGTCGCTTTACACGCCACAAATGCAAATGTGTTGCGTCTTGCTGACAGCCTTTGTTTTCTAGCCACTGCTCAATTTGAGGAAGTGGATGATTATATAGTGGTGTTTCTGAGTTTAAAAGATACATCTGGATGAATTTTGGATTTTAGATTTTGGATTTTGGATTTTGGATTTTTATCAATCTATTGCTTTTAACTATCGGTTACTATCCCCTATTACCTATTACCTATTACCTATTACCTATTTGATTTATCTGGGCGAATTATTTGCTGCACGATAATATCTGGCTGCTGGATGTTTGTCTGAAAAGCAGCTTCACCCCTAGTTAAACCTACGGCAATTACTAGGAGTAAACATCCTAAAAAAGTTAGTCCTAAAATAAACAAAGCAAAAAGCTCACCTGATGAAAGAGGGCGATCGCTAGGGTCGAGGTAAGCCGATTTAGATACATAACGACTTTGAGAAGCCGGATAATTTAAGTCGGAGGGTGGTTGGATCGCAGAAAAACGTGAATAGCCAATTTTCAGGTCGTAACTCAAGCGTTTTTGCGGATTACTCAGAGTGCTGTAAGCTTCGTTGAGTTTTTGGAATTTAACGGTAGCTAGTGCGGTGGGCAAATCTGTAGTATCGGGATGATAGCGTTTGCTAAGTTCTCGGTAAGCACGACGGATTTCAATCGCTGAAGCTGCTGGATGAAGACCTAACAAGAAGTAGTAGGTAGGTTCCCTGCGGCTTAATATTGTCCCATTTTGATTCACAGCTATGTTCGTTACCTTGCGGACAGTTTTTTCTCATATTTTAGAACTATCTTTTTGTCCCAAGCTATGAAAATTGTCATTAAGTAAATAAATATTTGTGAATTTGAGTTTAAATTACCCTGGGGATTATTTGATTAAATCACCGCGAGGTTTGAAAGTTTCAATCTGGCGTAACTTTTCGTAAAGTTCGCGTTCTTCGGGACTGATATTTTTAGGAGTAATTATTTGAATTTCTACCAGTTGATTCCCCCGCTTACCTTTTTCGTCAGGATATCCTTTACCTTCTAAGCGCAACCGTTGACCCGATCTAACTCCATGAGGAATTGTCATTTTTACCAGTCCATCTAAGGTCGGTGCTTCTACTTGTCCTCCTAAAACTGCTTCGCAGGGAGTAATCGGAACTTGACAGTGGATATCGGTGCCTTCAAGTTTAAAAATGTGATGTGGCTGTACGGTAATTTTGAGATACAAATCGCCGCCACTAATACCCTGGTTTCGTAAGCGGATAGTTTGTCCTGTTACCATACCTGGAGGCATATTAACTTCTAAGGAACGTCCATCTTCAAGACGAATTCTTTCTAAACCACCTTGATAAGCTTTTTCTAAGGGTAAAGTTAATCTGGCTTCGATATCACGACGAGTTGGACGCGAGGAGGGAGTATAAGAAACCTTTGTTCTTTGAGTCCGAAATGGGTCTGTAGCTGTTGCATCAGCGTAATTATTAGATGTATTCCCTGCTTTATTTTTGACACCAAAAACTTGGTCAATAAAGGTATCAAAATTATCGTATTTAGCAGGATTTACATCTTGTGTACGACCGTTTCCTTGATTGGTACCTTTACGCGAGGAAGATTTCGACCCACCAAAACCATTTTGCTTCCAGAAAAGACTAAATTGGTCGTACTGAGCGCGTTTACTGGGGTCGCTTAAAACTTCGTAAGCTTCATTTATATCTTTAAATTTTTCTTCTGCGGTTTTATCACCAGGATTCAGGTCTGGATGATATTGTCGCGCTAATCGTCGATAACTTTTTTTAATGTCCTCATTTGGGGCATCTTTAGATACTCCTAAAATCTCGTAGTAATCGCGAAAATTCTGCAAGTTCTGCATAGTGAGTTGTTTGACTTTCGATTAATAGATTTTCTGTCTCTTAATAATTTAAGTTTAAGTTGATGATTTATGCTTGAGAAGAAGGTCTTTCTTGAATTTATTGTTGATTTTTGATATTTCTATTTTGTACTCTCGTCCAAGATTAAAATCCGTATATTTAAGTAGGTGCAGTTAATTAGATATGATTATTTCACTAGTTGTATTCTAAATATTGTGAAATAATTAAGGGCGTGTACCGCCCCACAAAGAAAAATCTATATTCGGTTGTAAAAGATAACTTGAAACTTTTTAGAGCCATTCGTCATCCTCATCATCCCAGTTATCTTGATAGCTAGGTTTGGCTGGTTTGCGCGATGAATAACCTTTGTCATAAGATGGGTAGCTGTTGTCCCTAGTGCCAGAAGTCCCATCTCGGTAAGAATCTCGACCACTATTGCGATCGCCATCTCTACCGCCATCTCGACCGCTATCTCGACCATAACCCCGGTCTAAGTCCCGGCTACCATAACCTCTATCGGCATCTCTACTGTAACCCCGGTCGGGTTCTCTATCTCTACTGCCATAACCCCGGTCAGAATTCCCGGCGTAACCTCCCCGGTCGTAATCTTTACCGCTGCCCCGATTAGAATCCCTACCGTAACCTTTATCATAGAATTCGTCATCCCGATCTTTATCGCCGATAAAAATATCTCGGATAGTACCGAATAAATCGTCATCTTCGTCTTCAGCGTAATACTGACGAACTTCTTTATTCAAATCGGATAAAGCATCCTGCAAATCCGCATAGGTTTGGTCAATACCGCGATCGTCATCGGCTTTTAAACTATCGCGTAAATCTCGACAAATAGTATCAATTCGTTGACGACGATTGCGAGCAAACTGCATTCCGAAATCCAGCGCGACTTCTCGCAACTGTCTTTCGGCTTGTAAAATTAATGCTTCGGCACGAGTGCGTTTTTCTACTTTCTCTTTGCGCTGTCTGTCAACATCGGCAAATTTTTCCGCGTCCCGAATCGCTTGCTGAATCTCTGCTTCATTTAAATTAGAAGCGCCTTGAATAGTAATACTTTGTTCTCTTCCCGTAGTTCTATCCAATGCCGTTACCTGTAAAATTCCGTTGGCATCGATATCAAAAGATACCTGAATTTGCGGAATTCCCCGAGGCGCGGGAGGGATACCATATAGCTTAAAACGACCCAAAGCTTTGTTATCCGCAGCCATTTCTCGTTCGCCTTGAACTACATGGACTTCTACGGTATTTTGATTATTTTCGGAAGTTGAGAAAATATCCGAACGGCGAACGGGTATAGTAGTGTTGCGAGGAATTAACTTCTTCATTACCCCGCCGATGGTTTCCAACCCGATTGATAAGGGAGTGACATCAAGCAGCAATACATCTTTAAGTTCGCCACCTAGAATCCCGGCTTGAACCGCAGCACCAATACCGACAACTTCATCGGGGTTAACATTTTGGTTGGGCTGCAAGCCGATCATTCCCTCCACCAATTTTTCCACAATCGGCATTCTAGTTGAACCACCCACAAGTACAACTTCTTCAATATCTCGCGGTGTCATTCCCGCATCTCGCAGCGCTCGTTTCACCGGAATTCGCAATTTACCTAACAAATCGTCACACATTCCCTCAAATTGGGAACGAGTCAACCGAGTCTCTAAATGTTTTGGTCCATCTTGGTCGGCAGTAATAAAAGGTAAATTGATATCGGTAACGCTGACCGCCGAAAGTTCGATTTTTGCCTTTTCCGCAGCTTCCATTAAACGCTGTAAAGCTTGGCGATCGCGTCTTAAATCTATGCCTTCATCTTCTAAGAATTTATCGGCTAACCAATCGACAATTCGTTTATCAAAATCGTTTCCACCCAGTTGAGTATCGCCGGATGTGGCTTTAACTTCAAATACACCATCGCCGATTTCCAAGATGGATACGTCGAAGGTTCCACCACCCAAGTCAAAGACTAAAATTATTTCGTTATCGACTTTATCTAAACCGTAAGCTAAAGAAGCAGCAGTTGGTTCGTTAAGAATTCGTAACACTTCTAAACCAGCAATTCTACCTGCATCTCTGGTAGCTTGTCGCTGAGCATCATTAAAATAAGCAGGAACGGTAATTACTGCACCCGTTACAGCTTCACCTAAATATCTACTGGCATCATCGGCTAATTTCCTGAGAATCATCGCCGAAAGTTCTTCCGGTGCGAAATCCTTCTTTACACGAGGGCAGACAATTTTTATATCACCAAATTCGCCTTTACGGACTGTATAAGGAACTCGCTTGGATTCTGGATTTAATTCCGAATATTTGCGTCCCATAAAACGCTTGATCGCAAAAAAGGTATTCTGAGGATTGAGGACAGTTTGTCTTCGTGCCATTTGTCCAACAACCTTTTCGCCGTCTTTGCTAAAGCCCACAACCGACGGAGTGGTTCGCATTCCTTCTGCATTGGCAATAACCACCGGCTTGCCACCTTCCATTACGGCGACTACAGAGTTTGTTGTACCCAAGTCGATGCCTACTACCTTGCCCATGCCCTACGCTTCTCCTAGAATCTTTTATAAATATATGTTTAGAAGTAATGCTTGATTTATTGTATCTTGCAGTTGAGAAATACATTGTCAACTAAATTATCTGTTGGCAAGTCCGAAGTTTGAAATAATTTAATTAATTTACAATTTATCTACAAAACAAGCCATTAACAGCCCTGCTTCATTTTCTCGCCCAATGGCACAATAAATGTACTCGAAAAAACATTTTCTCTTATTATGCTTCATTCTTTATCCTTCATAGTTCCTGGTTAATCCGTGTTAAAAAAACAACTTGAAGCCCATCTTATCCAAATAGCACGAGAACGCGACCCGTATTTAGCAACAGCAGGACATTTCTTTGTCCAAGAATACATTCGTGCTTCTTTTTCACAATGGGGAAGTGTGGAAATCCACACCTTTGAAGTTGGTAGCAAATCTTGCGAAAATCTGATCTTGAATTTACCTCCAGATGCTAAATATGAAAAGAGCAATTTATCACCAATTTTAATTGCGGCTCATTATGACGGCGTTCCAGGGACACCAGGGGCTGATGATAATGCTACCGGAGTAGCGGTTTTATTAGAGTTAGCGAGAATTTTTGTTACGCAGCCAACAAAGTACCCTTTGCGACTGGTGGCTTTTGATATGGAAGAATATGGGTTGTTGGGTAGTAGGGATTATGTTGCAAAATTGCAGCGAGAAAAGCAAAAATTGCGTTTGATGATGTCCTTGGAAATGTTAGGTTACTGTGATTCTAATCCGGATTCGCAAGTTTATCCTGCTCCGTTGTTGAAAAGGTTTTATCCGAGTACAGGTGATTTTATTGCTTTAATTGGTAATTTAAGAACTCTTCCCGATTTATTTCGACTCCGCAACATTATTCGTAAAAGTGGAATCGAGAGCGAATTTTTACCAGTCCCGAATCAAGGTAAAATGGTTCCTTCAGTAAGACGAAGCGATCATTCACCATTTTGGGATGCAGGTTATCCGGCAATGATGGTAACGGATACTTCATTTATGCGGAATCCTCATTATCATAAGCCGAGTGATAAGATTGGGACTTTGGATTTGGATTTTTTGACCGGGGTTTGTCGGGGGTTGGAGGAAGGGATAAGGAAATTGATGTAGAGTCGGGATGTATCCCCAAATGTAGAGACGCGATATATCGGGTCGCTACAAGGATTGTGGTTGGTAACGAGAATTTTGTTTATTTAACCGCAGAGACGCGGAGGACGCAGAGGAAGAGGATATAGAGAGATTTATAGAAAATCGGCGGTTGAAACCGCGTCTATATAGGCAAAACCCACCTGGGTGGGTTAAGTAGTCGTATTATTTTCCAATAATTTTAAGGATTGTATTCATAATTCCCAGACATTTTAATACCTAATAGTTATAACTGTATCCAGCAGCATCGCAAAGGGCTAATCTTAAAGGAGTTAGTTCTGCTAAAATTTGTTTCACATTATATTCTAGATTTAATATATTTCCTCCCATAGTTTGATACTTGCTGAAAATATTCTTCTCTATGATTATCGGAAATAGATGTGTTAAAAGCCAATGCTAAACATATTTCCCAATACAGTTTATTTTCTTTTAAATTTGATATTGATTGAAGTTGTTCTGTTAATCTTTTTCGAGTTACGACTGGTGTATTCTAATTACCTATCAAATAATCGCGATCGCAATTTTTTTCCGTCTATTAATTTCTGAATCAAAATCTACTAAATTAGCCAATCTTTCTAAAACAGAAGCAGAAGTATTTCCAGATTCCGCAACACCTTTCCAAATATACTTGGATGTAATTTCATCACCATAGTCATCCTTGACAAGTATTTGATTTTTACTGAATTAAAAAAATTTTTCTAAAAGTTGTTTTCTTAACTTTTCTGGTGTTTTCAGATTCTGGTAAACAGCAATACGTACTGAAGGAGAAGAATCTTGAGTAAGTTGTTCTAATGTACTAACTAATATATTCGGATGACTAGCAATTTTTTCTCTTCTGTAAGCATGAGAATCAATTACTTATGCTAAAGCATTACCATTGAGAAAAGGTTGCAAATCGCTATGTTGAAGCAATTCGGAATGCATATGATTACAATTAATTTATTTTTAGAAATAACAACATTATATAGTAGTTCCGTACTATTGTCTTTGTGGAAACAGCATTTCTTTACATCCTGCAATTTTACAAATACAGCACAATTTAAGCAGTATTTGGTAATTAGTTTGACATATAAAATTCCTTACTTAGTCCTTTCTGAGAGGACTTATGCTAAAAGAGCGGGGAATTTCATTCCTCAGCAGGTACTGATAAGCTTTAGCACATTGATTAGAACTGTACGATTTGCTATTTCGTCTGAAAATCCTACCTAGAGAGAAATTGAAGCATCGCGACTACAATCATATAATTGTTAAAATTTTTACGTTTAAAAATCAGGTTGTGTAACAATAGCTGTATTCTTTTTAACACAGTCTCTAAGGAGTAAATAAGTATGACTGACTATAAGTTGGATTATGTAGTAGCTGCAATGGGGTTGACGGAAGAACAGAAGAAACAAATTATTGAGCAATCGATTAGAGAAGAAAGAGAAGAAATTGTCGATCAAGCTTTAAGTTTTATTGAAAATATATATGTTCATTTACCTTTAAAACGAGCGAGAAATGCTATAGACCCGGTACAGCGTTTGAAGTTGCTTAAGTATCGTTTGGTGAATATGAACGAGCTTAAGTTTCAACAGGAAATGATTGGTATCTTTGCTGAACTTAGAGACTTACATACAGTATATCTGCCTCCGATGCCTTACCAATCAATCAATTTTGTTTTACCTTTCGCGATCGAGGAATGTTATGAAAACAATCAAAGGTTTTATATTGTTTCTCATGTAAATGAGGATTTTGAGCATGAAAGTTTAAAACAAGGGGTGATAATTACTCATTGGAATGGTGTTCCAATTGAACGTGCGATTGAGTTAAATGGTTTACGGAATTATGGTAATAATGATGTACGTAGAAATCATAGTCTAAATTCAATGACTATTCGTTCGGGAAGTAAATATTTGATTCCCGATGAAGAATGGCTGTATATTTCTTATTTAACAGCAAACCGAGAGCATTACGAGCATCGTTTTCAATGGCAAACCTGGAATTTACCAGAAACTCAAGCTCAAACAAATAATCAAGCTGTTCCTCATTTAAAAGCTTATGGTTCTTTAGCTGTTGATTTTGAAACTGTAAAATTGCAGAAAATTAAAAAAGGTTTGTTTGCTCCAATTACCAAAGATAGTCAAACATCTTACGAAACTGATTTTCAATGGAGTATTCGTACTACCTCATATGGTGAATTTGGCTATATTAGAATTCACACTTTTATGGTTTATGATAGACAAAAATTTATTCAAGATTTGATTCGTGTTTTAGATCAGCTACCTAGGGATGGTCTAATAATTGATGTTCGCGATAATGGTGGTGGATATATTGAAGCCGGTGAAATGATTCTTCAGCTATTTACCACCAATAAAATTCAACCAGAATTATTTCAGTTTATTAATACACCGACAACTTTAAAAATAGCACCGGAACCCTGGAAAAGTTCGATTGAGCGTTCTTTAGATACAGGTGCTGTTTATTCTATGGGTTATCCAATTGGCGGACATTCTTATTATGTTGACGAGATTAATCAATACGGGAAAAAATATTTTGGTCCCGTTCTTTTGATAACTGATGCTCTGTGTTACGGTACCACAGATATATTTGCGGCCGGGTTTCAAGATAACGCGATCGGACCGATTCTTGGTACCAATGGAAATACTAGTGGTGGTGGTGCAAATGTTTGGGAATATTCCGATTTATTCCATCCTTTTGGCTTTTCTCCCTTACCCAGAAATGCACAAATAAGAATGGCTGTAAGACGTTCGATTCGTATAGGAAATAATAGTGGTTTGCCCTTAGAAGATTTTGGAGTAATTCCAGATTATATTCACAATACGACTCGCAAGGATCTTTTAAATGCTAATGTCGATTTAATTGAAAAAGCCGCGAGCATTCTGGCAAATATGAAAGGGATTCATAATTTGCCTTTAGAAGTATTCTAAATAGGTTAATTATGTAGAGACGTAGCACTGCTACGTCTTTGTATTTAACGGTATAACGCGCAATTTTTATATTGGTATATAGCAGTTTTTAGTTGAGTCCAATACATTAAAAACCTCACCCCCTTCCCCTCTCCTTGTCAAGGAGAGGGGTGCCGGAAGTATAGCCAAATTCAAAAAATCATCTATCTAGAGAATGATACCAGTAGACAGATGATCTTTTTTTTCATGTACTTAAAATATGTATGTAAGAATTAAATATCGATTGAAAAAATAAAATGAGTGAAGAACTAAAAAAAGGCGATAAAGTCGAATGGAATACGGCTCAAGGTAAAACCACTGGTGAAGTTAAAAAGAAATTAACTTCAGAAACAGATATAAAAGGACATCATGTTGCAGCTTCAAAAGATAATCCCGAATATTTAGTTGAAAGCGAGAAAAGTGGCAAGAAAGCGGCTCATAAACCTGAGTCTTTAGATAAAATTGAAGATTAATATGATTTCGGATTTTAGATTTTGGATTGGAATAGGTTTCTACAGAAATACTTTCCCAAATCTACCCGTAGAACTCATTTAAGTACAACCTCAGATAAAAATGGTGCGTTACGGCTTTGGCTATATTTTTTCCCGAATACGTATCGAAGCCGTTACACACCCTACAATTAATTATTTATAAGTTTTTACAGAGCATCCAGAAAATTAATTCCGGGTAATTTACGCTGTTCAAGTTTATTGTTAATATGCTCTGCTGCGGCAATTCCGGAATGCATTGCACTTTCAACCAGATTTCCACCGCACCAATCTCCACAACATACTAAGGGTACGGGTGTTTCTGCTGCTAAACAAGATTGTTCTAAGGGTGTTTTGGGGAATGCGTATTTCCAACGATGTACTTGCATCCATTGGGGATTGTTCAACCACAGTAAGTTTAAGGTGGAAGCAGCGGTTTGTAACATTTGTTGTCCAACCTGTGGCAATTCCGATTCAAAGTAACGTTCGGCGAAATCCGCGCTGCTATGGACGACAAAATGCGATCGCGCTATCTTTCGTTTACTACTGTCTAACCCAATCCACCCTAGTACGGGATTATCTTTAAAAGTAATTGCTTTCCATTCCGGTTGTGGCAATGAATCGGCATATCCTGCCATTACTGTTAGAGCCGGGTAAAATTCAACACTACGCAATTTTTTCCAAAAACTATTATCTAATAATTGTGCTAATGGTTCTAGTAACATCACGGCTTGGGGTGCTGGAATAGCTATGACTACAGATGAAGCTGTAAACTCTTCATTTGTATCGCTAATTAAATGCCAGTGATTTTGAGAATTAAGAGTAATCGAATTAACACGTTGTTCGCGGTGTATTTCTAATCCTTGTGCCAGAAATTTTGCTATAACATTCATCCCTTCCGGTGCGGTGTAGGGAAGAGATGATGGGGAATTTGGAATAATAGATGAAGAATTTGGTTCTAATTCGTGAAGGGTGTCCGTCCAAACTTCTAAATCCCCTTTTTGAACCAGCAACTTTACTAAATGCTGCAAAAGTTCGCCTTTGGGTTTAAGATAACAAGCACCATGATCGGCTTTGGTGTCAGATAAACGACGGGTAGCAACTCTTCCACCGACTCCGCGAGATTTATCTATTACCCGTACCGAATATCCCGCTTGAGTTAATTGTTGAGCGCAAACTAAACCCGCCATCCCGGCACCAACTATAGCAATATTAGTCATTAGTCAATAGCTCGTTGTATAGAATTATCAGTTTTCAGCAGTCTTAGAAAGGATAACCAATGAGTGCCGAAAGCTAATAGTAGAATAAGGTACGGGAACAAACGAATGTAAGGGAGGAAGGGAAATTGGATGAGTTAAGGGCAGGGCTAGAGTTAGCTACTGAAGAAGAGTTGCAAGATTTGACTGCAATTTTATTTAGTCGTAAGTTTAATCCTTTGGATTACGTTCAAACACCAGACCCGATAGAAGTGCAAAGTCAAAGTCGTCAAGCTTGGTTAGATGCGCTTGAGGAACGTTTTCGCTTTTTAGCTGCCGATGGAATGACGGTATTGCGGGGACGTAGCAAACAGGTAACTTACCGCGAAGCTTTGTTACAGGTCTGTAAATATTTAAAAATTCCTTATTCTGACGATTTGACAACTGTGGATTTAGAAGCAGAAGTGTTTCTACATCTTTTAGGAAAAGTTTGGAAGAAACTACCTGCGAGAGAAAAAAGAAAGTTAACCGAAAAGGTACAGCAGCAGTTAGTAAAATCCGAAGTTAACGAACCATTACCTTTAGCTTTACAAAAAGACCCCTTGGGCTTAATTTTTAAAGGCGGTAGTGCAATAGCTGTGACTTCGGTAATTAAACCAATGTTGCTCAAACAAATTACCCGTCAGTTTGCGACTCATTTTGCGACTTATCAGCTAGCCAAACAGACCGCAATTACAGGTGGAACTGTGGCTGCAAAGCAGTTTCAAGGCTATGCAACTTCGCAAATAGCCCGTCGGGGTATGGCTGTAAGTGCAGCGCGTTATGGTGCCGTGAGAAGCGTATTTGCATTTGTTGGCCCGATGATGTGGGCTTGGTTTTTCGCGGATTTGGGATGGAGAGCGATCGCCACAAATTACGGTCGAATTATTCCCACTATCTTTGCTTTAGCTCAAATTCGTCTGACACGGGCTGAATGTTGGGAAATGGCTTAATTTTTTTGGGAGTTGGGCATGGGGTATTGGGCATAGGGGATGGGTAGAAAATTCCTAATTCCTAACTTAAAATCTAAAATCCGAAATTCTTAACTATTCCCTACTCCCTACTCCCTACTCCCTACTCCCTACTATTAACAAATGACGAAAATTATATGGTCTTATTTACGACATTCAGACCCTAAACTGCGATTTTCTTGGTATTGCCTGCAATTAGGATTGTTGATTTTTCCTTGGTTTCCGGCTTTGGGTGCTGTAGGTTTATTCTTAGGTTCTTTAATCACCTGCGTGCAAGAATACCGCCAGATTATCAAACATTCCTTATACCAAGGATTTATTCTTTTAAGTCTATTATTAGTAATTACCGTTGGTTTTGCTGCGGATAAAACAGCAGCTTTTCTTGGCTTATTTAATTTATTACCTTTCTTTTTATTATTTGCCGGTTGGAGTCATTTAGTCCAAACAACTTGGCAGTTAAAACGAATATCCTGGATTATAACGATTGGTTCCCTACCAGTAGTGATTCTGGGTATAGGACAGCTATTTTTAGGGTGGAGTGTTGCAAGTAATATCTTTGGTTGGTCGCTAATTGCTGGAGGAAACCCCCCTGATCGCATGGCTTCTGTTTTCATGTACGCCAATACTTTAGCTGGTTATCTGGTAATAGTTTTTATTCTCAGCTTGGGTTTATGGTTGCAGGAATGGGGAAGATTGAGGACAAGGAGATGGGGGGACAAGGGAATGGGGAGAAAAAGGGATGGGGAGATGGGGGGACAAGGGGACAAGAGCGATTCTATCCTTTCTTCCCCCTCTGCCTTCTCTGTGACTTCCTTCCTTTTCCTTACCTTAACGGTAATAATAAATTTCGCGGGGTTAATTTTAACTAACTCTCGCAATGCATGGGTAATTGCTTTAACTGCTTGCTTGGCTTACGCTGTTTACCAAGGCTGGCGCTTGATTGTAGCTTTTGTAACTGGGATTGCAATTAGCGTAGGTTTGGCTGCTTTTGCACCTCCAACCATTGCAAAGTCATTTCGTAAAGTTGTTCCGGCTTTTTTCTGGGCGCGTTTCAATGACCAATTACACCCAGATAGACCAGTTGCTTTAATGCGTACAAGTCAATGGGATTTTGCCTGGGATTTAACTATACAGCGTCCCTGGACTGGTTGGGGTCTGCGTAATTTTTCGGATATTTATAAAGCAAAAACGAACCTGTGGTTGGGTCATCCGCACAATTTATTTTTAATGCTATCTGCTGAAACTGGACTCCCCGCAACCCTGTTGTTTTGCGGTTTGTTGGCTTGGGTATTTATTAGAGGAGTGCGATCGCTACGAATTATCCCCAAGCAAGATCGGTTAATATTTTTCAGCTATTTATTAGTGTTTGCAGCCTGGATACTCTTCAATACGGTGGATGTAACGCTGTTTGATTTTCGCTTAAATACGTTTTCGTGGTTAATGTTGGGTGCTATAGCTGGAATTAAAGATGGAAAATCGGCTTAGGGATACCGTTTCACCTAGTACTTCACCACATTAATTATTATGGGTAACGCACTACCATAACTCCTCAGAACTTATGTGGTCAAGTACTAGAATTCTATTTAATTAATCATGATTAGTTCGTTTATCCCCGAAACCCTGTAGAAACGCCATACAGCATAATGCTGGGTAAATGAGGTACATTCCCCCTACTCCCTTGTCTTGTAAAGCCACCACCGATTTCAATTAATTTCAAACTAATTTTTCAGTCTAAACTTATAGATAATAGTAAGACAAATTTATCCGTAAGATAACGCAGATAGTTTAAGTTTTATTATTCCATTTTATTGATTAAAATCTCTCATTTGTGACAGATTAAAAAGCGTCTAATAAAGGATTTTATAAATTCGTTTTGGAAACATTTCTTTTGATTTATAAGTCACATAATCAATATTCTTTTTTCAAAAAATAAGCTAAGAAAACTACAAATATGTGTTTATCAGTATTTCCAGATTTTTAAGTAACAAATTAACAATTTAGTAAAAACTTTTGGAACCTTTTAGCTTGTTTTTCGACAATAAATGTAAAAGCAACTTCTACAATATTTGGTGAAAATTATGAAACGCTTTATTAAATCCTGCGTCACAATCTCCGCATTATCTTCTTTATTAATTGCTCCTGTTGTTTTATCTGCTGGTAAGGCTTCTGCACAGCCTAAAGGTTTTGATGGAAACTACGTTGGTGCTGGTATCGGTGGTCAGGTAACTAACGGTGGACAGCAAAATGATGCTGCTAACCTCGGCGGTAATATCCAAGGTCGTGTGAAGATTAAAAATACCCCCATCTCTGCACGTACTAAGGTTTTGTGGAACAACGATACAACCGCGATCAACCCTGAAATTTCTGCTGATTTAGGCATCGCTAAAAACACTAATGTATATGGTGCTGTTGGTTACTCCTTCGTAGAAAAAAACGGTCAATCATCTCCTTTAGGTAACAAAGATTCAGTAACCGCAAGTATTGGTGTAGAATCCCAAGTGAAGAAAGGCATTGTTGTCTACAGTAATGCTACTGTATCCCTTGATGGCTTCGACAATACTAGTGCTATTCCTGTTAACGTTGGTGGTGGTGTTGGCTTTAACTTTTAATAGTACAGGCAGGTTTGTTTCTATTAATTTAAGTTAGTAGATTACTGATTGCTGAGTAAGTAAATATTCGGTTTCTGTTTAACTTAGATATAACTTTGAAAAACCCCGTTTCTCCCAACATCTGGCGATAGAATGCCGGATTTAGAGCGAGAAACTGGGTTTATTTATGGATGAGCGAACAATTGTCAATTCGCAATTGTTGATTGTTTACTTTGTTCTTGGTTTAAGATTACCCATGTAATTTCTTCTTTCCTACTCCCTCAGATAGTTAATCCTCGATCGGGATAGGAGTAATTGAGGCGATCGCAACAGTGCTACATCTCTACATTTCGATAAACACTGGTTTGATTAAATGTTGCTTCAATGGGAAATTGGGCTTTCTACCGTGATAAAATTAAAGTGTTCCCCTTAATTCCGACCGGAATACCGGGAATATACTTAGCCGAAGGGATGCATCTTTATCAGTGACCAGTATTCAGTAATACTGATTAATCTATTTGTTATAAACACCTTCAACTTTTTGCAAAGTCAAATTAGTATTACAGATGAAGGTGGTATTTTAGTCAGTGTCATTGAAACAGTTATTGGTAATTAAAATACTGTAAAAATCGCACCTCGGCAATACGCGATGCCCTATTAAGAATACAATACCACTGCAATGGTTAAGTCTGCTCCTCCCGAAACCACAAATCGTAAGCCGTCCAAACTTGAAGGACTCAAAGAACGCAGCAATTTTTTACGCGAACCTGTAGCAACCGAGATTCTTGAAGATACAACTCACTTTAGTGAAGAAGCTATACAAATTCTCAAGTTTCACGGTTCTTATCAGCAAGATAACCGCGATCATCGCGTTAAAGGACAAGAAAAAGATTATCAGATGATGCTACGAACCCGGAATCCGGGGGGTTTTGTTCCACCTGCTCTGTATTTAACTTTAGATAAGCTTTCAGATGACTATGGAAACCATACGATGCGGGTAACTACTCGTCAAGGTTTTCAACTGCATGGAATTTTAAAGAAAAATCTCAAATCTAGCATTGCGGCTATTATTAAAAACATGGGTTCCACTCTAGGAGCTTGTGGAGATTTGAATCGCAATGTCATGGCTCCTGCTGCTCCTTATAAAAATAAACCAGAATATCAATACGCTGTAGAATACGCCGATAAAATTGCCGAGCTACTTACACCGCAAACTGGTGCTTATTATGAGATTTGGCTCGATGGTGAAAAAGCCATCAGTGCTGAAGAAAATCCAGAGGTAAAAGCTGCACGTCAACGTAACGGTACGGGAACTATTTTTCACGATAATCCCGAACCGATTTACGGTAGCCACTATATGCCGCGCAAGTTTAAAATTAGCGTCACGGTACCGGGTGATAATAGCATTGACCTTTATACTCAGGATTTATCGTTGGTGGTAATTACCGACGAAAATTCCGAATTACAAGGATTCAATGTTTTTGCTGGTGGTGGTTTGGGAAGAACCCATAACAAGGAAGAAACCTTTGCGAGAAAGGCTGATGAGGTTTGTTATGTCTCAAAAGAAGACGTTTACGATTTAGTTAAAGCCGTTGTCGCTACTCAAAGAGATTATGGCGATCGCACTCAAAGACGACACGCTCGTTTAAAATATTTAATCAACGATTGGGGTGTAGAAAAATTCCGTTCCCAGGTTGAAGAATATTTTGGTAAGTCTGTAGAACCTTTTAAACCATTACCCGAATTTAAATATCAAGACTACCTCGGTTGGAACGAACAAGGTGATGGAAAACTATTTTTAGGTATTTCCATTGAGAACGGTAGAGTCAAAGATGAAGGTTCCTTTCAACTCAAAACCGCACTAAGAAAAATTGTCGAACAGTTCAATTTAGATGTTCGTCTTACCGCCAACCACAACCTGATTTTCTGCGATATTGCACCCGAACAAAAACCAGCTATTGAAGAAATTCTGCAAAACCACGGTGTAAATACCGACCCTAATAAAATTGAACCCTTGGTACGTTATGCAATGGCTTGTCCCGCATTTCCTACCTGCGGATTAGCGATCGCCGAATCGGAACGAGCAATTCCCGGGATTTTAGACCGGATTCGCACACTTTTAGATAGAGTTGGTTTACAAAAAGAGCATTTTGTAGTCAGGATGACCGGCTGTCCTAACGGTTGCGCTCGTCCCTACATGGCAGAATTAGGTTTTGTTGGTAGCGCTCCGGATGCTTATCAACTGTGGCTGGGAGGTTCGCCAAATCAAACTCGTTTAGCGTTACCCTACATGGAAAGGCTGCACGTTAATGATTTGGAAACGCAGTTAGAGCCGATGTTCGTTTACTTTAAAGAGTCGAAGGAAACTCAGGAAAGCTTTGGTGACTTTTGCGATCGAGTTGGTTTTGACGCGATTCGCGAATATGCTGCCAATTATGAAGTCAAAACAACTGCTCCCGGATTATCCGACGATAGCGATGGTTTAGTAGAAGCAATGGCTGATTCGACTACAGCAGCCATTACAGAAGAAAGCGGGGGACAAGTAGTTGCGATCGGTAATACGACGACTGCTAAAAAGTTAAGACATCGAGTCAGCATTAAAGATGATATTTACGAGAAGCTCAGACAAGCTTCTGAAAGCAAAGGTAAACCGATGACAGATATGGTGAATGAGGCTTTAAAGGCTTATTTGGAAGCAGAGTAAAGGTTTTTAGCATCTTGATTATGAGACGTTGCATTGCAACGTCTTTATTTATTTATTTATTCATTTATTCTTCTGGTTCCCAGTCTCTGGCTGGAAACTACTCCTATCCCGCTCTAAAATTACTTATCTCTCCTTATTTCTTTCCTCAGCGCTCTCTGCGTCTCTGCGGTTCTTTATCAGTAATCTTCTAGCGGAAAGGGAATAGTTAAAATATCTTTCTCTCAATACTTAAATAAGTCAGTAGTTATAATAACATTGTATTTTAGGCGTTAAACCCAGATTTACGGTACTTAAGTTTAGTTAAAATTTCATCCAAGTATAAAATCGGTAATTGCAGTACGCTTGCGTAAGCTAGTATTACTAGGTATTTTAGCCATTTTAGGCTTTAGAAAGTGACGCAGGATAACTCTTGGTAATAAGCTCTCAAAGTAATTTACTCCTCAGCGCGAAAATGTAGCCTTTTTACTAGAAATCACTAGAGATAACAGAATAAAATAATACATCTACGCATGAGGTAGGTTAGCGTTAATGTACCCAATCCCAGAACAACTTGCCGCTGACGAAACTACTCCACCCGATAAACTTAGGGTTCTTGCTTATGAAAGTATAGAACTAGGAAGATTGGTGGCAGCAAATCCTAGTGCCCAAGCGGAGTTATTGCGGGAGTTAGCATCGAGTCAAGATAAAGCTACCCGCGAAAATGTAACGAAAAACCCCAATACACCGACTGATATACTGCTGAAATTGGCGGGAGATTTTCCGTCTTCATTTTTCGCGAATCCAGTATTATCCCTATTGATGCTGGAAAATCCGAATTTAGCAACAGATATATCATATTGGTCTTTGCTAAAACTGTTAAAACAAGATGTTGCACCGGAATGGTTTTTGGCTTGTGCTGCAATGCATTCTAATTCTTTAGTTTTGGAAGCTGTAGCCAAACATAAGCAAGCTTCGGAACACGTATTAGAACAGTTAGCAATTAAAAGTAGGTACGATCCGGAATTGGGTTTATGTATTGCACAACGCAAAGATGTATCCCCTCAAATTTTGGAAAAATTGGCGGAACATGGTGCAAGTTCCGTTCGCTTGTATCTAGCTACCTATCCGAAAGTTCCTGTCAGAGTTTTGGAAATTTTAGTTGACAATCCAGAACCAAATTGGAATTTAAGAGTAGCTATTGAAACAAGTATTGCTAAAAATCCCAATACACCGCTAAATGTTCTAGAAAAATTGATTAAGGTACCTTATACCAAAGTCAAAAGTGCGATCGCTAAACGTGCCGATTTGACTAAGCATTTAATCATCGAACTGTCAATGGATTATCGGGTGCATACGATGAATTTTTTGCCGAATAATCCTCACATCCCCAGTAGTTGGTTGGAGGAAATGGCAGAACATCCGAGCGAACGGGTGCGTCAAATGGTAGCAAGGCATCCCCATACTCCAAAACATCTACTAATACAGGCAGCAAAAGATTTACAACTGCGTCAGTTTGTCGCCGAAAATCCCAGCACCCCTCCAGAAATTCTCGAAGAATTAGCAATGGATAGTAGGGGAGATATCCAAGCAGCTGTAGCCAAGAATTCCAACACTCCTGGTTATGTGTTGGAAATATTAGGTAGTACTCCGTTTCACGACTTGTTATTAGCACGTCATCCCAATACTCCGGAATCTACCTTACAAAAAATACTTTGGCGCTTGGCATTAGATGAACGTTTATCAGTTCGCAAATATGTAGCACAGCATGAGTATGCACCAATATCAATTTTAATTCAATGGGCAAAAAATTCACTAGAACTTCGCCCGTGGATTGCCTTAAACGTTCGCACTCCCTCGCCGGTTTTAGAAGAACTTGCCAAAGATACATCGAAAGATGTGCGTTATGGTGTGGCGAAAAATATTAATACTCCTCCCCACGTTTTAGAAAAACTAGCGGAAGATTGGCGATTAGAAGTTCGTCAAGCTATTGCTAGCAATCCCAAAACACCTGGAAATGTTCTAGAGATATTAATTAAGGATTGGCATTTACGTTCATTTATCGCTCAAAATCCCAACACCCCAGCTAAAGCATTAGAGCAACTCGCGCAGTTTTTCCGATACGACTGGTATATAGTACAGCATCCCAACACCCCGCCAAAAATGCGACAGAGATTATTAGAAGAATTTTCTACCAGCGTCGTTGAAACCGAAAGACTATTTGTAGCAAGACATCGAGAAACCCCCACAGAAATATTAGAACACCTAGCCCAAGACCAAGACCCAGTTGTTTGTAAATCCGCAAAGCGATCGCTTAGGAAACGGCAGGGACAAGGTTAAAGGTTAAAGGTTAAAGGTAGATAGAAAAATAAATTCCTAACTCCTAACTCCTAACTCCTAACTATTATTAATCCCCAAATCCAAAATCCAAAATCTAAAATCCAAAATCCTATGACTCCCAACGAACTCAAATTATTTTTAGACCAGCTTATTCGTAATAATATTCAAATTAGTACGATGATTTGGGGCCCTCCGGGTATTGGTAAATCTAGTATTGTTAGTCAGCTAACACGAGAAAGCGATATTGAATTTGTTGACGTGCGTTTATCTCAGTTAGCACCTACCGATCTGCGTGGTTTGCCGGTTGCTGAAGATGGTATTTCTAAGTGGTTTCCGCCGGAATTTCTACCCCGTAAGGGTAAAGGTGTATTGTTTCTTGATGAGTTAAATATGGCTCCTCCAGCGATGCAGGGAGTTGCACAACAATTGATTTTAGACCGCTGTGTAGGCTCCTACGAAGTGCCGGATGGTTGGTTTGTCTGGGCAGCAGGCAACCGTAAAGAAGACCGCGCCGCTGTATTCGATATGCCCTCACCTTTAGCAAATAGGTTTCTGCACTTAGAAGTAAAACCGGATTTTGAAAGCTTCAAAGCCTATGCTTTAGAAAAAGGCGTACACGAGCAGATAATTGCTTTTCTTTCCTTCCGCACCACTTTATTACACAAAATTGACCCCCAACAACCAGCTTGGGCTTCTCCTCGCTCTTGGGTGATGGCGAGTACCTTGCATTGTGCCGGATTAGACATTAATCCCGCTGTAGGAACTGCTGCCGCTACTGAGTTTGCTTCATACATTTCTATGTACGAAAATCTACCTAATCTAATGGCGATTTTGTCAGGAAAAGGCGAAAGTATTCAATTTCCGAAAGAACCCAGCGTCAGATATGCAACGGTAATTGGATTAACAGTGCGTGCTGAAAATGCCAATCAAGCACTTAACGCTTTCAACTGGTTAAATCAAGTCGCAACAAATGAATGGGTAAGGCTTTTTGCCGTGGACTTATCGCGAGTTATGGAAAGTAAAGGTAAACGGGGAGTTTTAGCTAATTTGCTCAGCAAAGACCCGGAATTTAAGAAATTATTGCAGGATTATCTCGAATCTCAAAAACCTTAAACAATTCGCAATTCGCAATTCGCAATTCGCAATTATTAACTCTTAACTCAATCAGGTTACTGAGCAAGTCGTTGTACTCCTAACTCCTAACTGGTTGGTGAGCAAGTCGTTCCACTAACTCCCTACTCCCTACTCCCTACTCCCTACTCCCTACTCCCTACTCCCTACTCCCTACTCCCTACTCCCTACTCCCTATTCTTAACTCTTTATCATGGCTAAAGATATTCAAAAAAGTATTAGCGGGTCTTTATTGCGCTTGCAAACGAAATCACCTTTTTTTGCAACATTGGCAATGTTTGCTCGTTTTGTTCCTACAGAGAAATTGCCAACTGCGGCTACTGACGGTAAAGATATTTTCTATAATGTCGAGTTTCTATTGTCTTTACCTGCTAAACAAGTTGATGGGGTTTTGCTACACGAAGTTTTACACGCAGCTTTGCTCCACGTACCGCGTCGGGGTGTCCGAGATGCTCAGTTGTGGAATATTGCGGCTGATATCGTTATAAACGGGATGATTGCGACTCATGGTTTTGAATTACCGCAAGGAACTTTGAGAGATGTCAAATTAGAACATTTAAGTGTTGAGGAAGTTTATGAAATCCTGCTTCAAGATGTTGATAATGCACCACAATTAACTAATCCAGATTTACTTGATAGTCCACCGGAGGATGCTGGTGGTTCGCAACAAGAAGGGAAGACTGGAGAAGGTAAAGCTGGGGGAGAAAAGCAAGAAAAAGGTGAAACCTCGACCCAAAGCGGTGATAGTATGTCTCAAGCTAAAAAAGCCGCAATGGAAGCGCATTGGCAAAACGCGATGCAGCAAGCTGCAACTGTTGCTCGGACTGCAAATAAAGGTAATCTTGGGGGAGGAATTGAACGAGAACTGGAAACTTTAAATTCCGCTCAAATTGATTGGCGCTCTTATCTTTGGCGATATTTAGTACAAACCCCTACTGATTTTTCGGGATTTGATCGCCGTTTCATCGGACGCAGGCTGTATTTAGAAAGCTTGCAAGGTGAATCGATTCGCGTTTACTTGGCTTTGGATACTAGCGGCTCAATTGATACAAAGTTGCTGGGATTATTTTTCTCGGAAGTGCAGGGTATTTTGAGTTCTTACCCCCATATTAAGTGCGAGTTTTATTACGTTGATGCCGAAGTTTACGGCCCTTACGAAATCAACGCCGATTCTATGCCGCCAAAACCTCAAGGTGGTGGTGGTACATCTTTTGTACCTTTCTTTGATAAAGTTGCTCAAACATGGGACGGACACCAAACGGGGGTATGCGTTTATTTGACAGATGGTTACGGTACTTTCCCGGATATTTTACCCGAACTCCCAGTGCTGTGGGTGGTTACTCCAGGTGGTTTAGCTTTGGATGAATTTCCCTTTGGGGAAGCAGTACGGTTGTTTTCAGTTTAGATAATAGATAACAAATAACCAATGTAGAGACGTAGCATTGCTACGTCTCCCAAGGTTTTGGTTGCGTAACAAATAAATTTTATATTATGCAACTATATTTAAAATTATCTAATAATTCAACAGGGTTACAGAGTTTAGAAGAACAAATACATAATCACAAATTCTGTGTTATTAAATCTCCAAGTAAACCACTAACAACCATATTTAAATTTACAGTGTAGTCAATATATCTAAATGTCTCTTCTAACGGACGTAGAGTACTTTTCCATCCCAAACCATCAGTAACCCAAATAAATCTATGTCCCTGTCTGGATAGAAAGTCAAATAAACTTTTATACTCTCCTGCGGTGGCTTTTAGTTTAGAACCGCCTCCACCGTAAAAATTAGTTTCTATCAAGTATAAATTATTCTGACTCTTTACCGCAAAATCAAAACGCCTACTCGATTTATCTACTTGAACATCAATGTTCCACTGCTTTTTTATCTTGTCAGAAGTTGCTTGTGTCATAAATATAAAGTTATGTTCCTGACATATTGTAGTAATTAAACTTTCTACAATAGTTTCCATAGTTGTCCCACCACGATTTTTTCTACCATTTGTGTCTAAACCGACCTCGATTCCTAGTACATAATCAGGAATACTCTTAATGGTTTTATTTTTAAATAATTCTAATACCCCCGTATTTTTTGTAAATTCCACAATATCATCGATGTCTGTCGGGGATAAAGTTATTTTGTTTTTAAAATTAAATGACTTATAAACAAAATTATTATTTGTATAATCAGTTAATATCTGAAAGTTAGAAGTACGGCAAGCTATTAAAACAGGTATGACACTGCTTATTTGAGGTGATTGTTGTAATAAATTACGAAACTGATTTTCTATATCTTCTTTACCAACCAAGTAATTTAATGTGTTTAAATGAAGTTCTACCTCTCTAAATTTATTTAGTACTTTTTGCCAATTAACAAAATAATCCCATCCAGTTATCGAATCTGTTAATGTATTTTTAAAATACTGAAAAACTTCTGATTCATCAGAGCAGTTTAAGTATTCTTGAAATAAATAATTAAATTTCATGGTAAATAAATTTTTATCTAATAATTCATAATCAACAGTTCATTAATAGAGTTGCGCTTTGCAGAATTACTATTTATATTTCGGGAAGCTTTCACTCTTTCTATACGATAATCAACATAAAGTTTTTCAAAATAATCATCTTCAATATTATGATTTTTAGGATCAGAATTACTAAGTAAAAGTAATCCACCCTTTTGATGTAATTTTTTTATAAAAGTACATAACCTTAATTGTTCTGAATCATCAAATGTTTGATCGGAATAAGATGTAAAATTAGATGTATTACTAATCGGTCTATAGGGAGGGTCAAAATATACAAAAGTATTGTGATCGATAAATGATTCGCATTTACTAAAATCCCCTTGGACAATTTCTGTTCTTTGCAAAATCTTAGCAACTGATTTTAAGTTTTCTGGGTTACATAAAGATGGCTTTTTATATCTTCCCACCGGAACATTAAAATCTCCCTTTGAATTAACTCTAAATAGCCCGTTAAAACAAGTTTTATTTAAAAATATAATTTGCGCCGTTCTTTCTACCCATTCTGAACTATATTTAGCAAAATTTATATGATATCTTCGATTATTAAAATCTTCTCTGGTTTGATAAAAATACTCAGACCTTTGATCTTGATTTAATGATAAATACTTATTTTCAATATCTAATAGCAATTTAATTAAATCATCTACATTAAGCTGAATAGTCTTATATGCTAATATTAAATCAGCATTTACGTCTGATAGAAATAGCTCTTTTATAGAATAATTAGATGCTAACCAAAAAAATATTGCCCCACCTCCTATAAACGGTTCTACATATTTTTTGATTGAACCGTTATTCAATCTTTCTGGTAAAAATTGACTTATTTGTTTAATTAATTGAGTTTTGCCACCAGCCCATTTTAAAAAAGGCTTTGGTGCTACTGAGAAACTAAATAATTGAGGAAGGCTTGAAACCATTAATTACACCCGTACAAAAATAAATAGATTTTAGTTCATTAGTACCATAATATTATTTAAAACAGCACAAATTCAACTTATTTTTTTTATAAAGATTGTTAAAGCGTTATTAATCATACACGCTCATAATATTATTTTGATTAAATTTCGTAACTTTTGCTCGCTCCGTAATCGCGTACATCAAGATTGAAGTTATAGATTATACTACAAAATTCATAAGTACAGGTCAATGGATTATATTGCATACGTTCAGACAAAAGATGTGGATTCTCTTACAGTTCGTAATGCACCATTAGGAGAGAAAATTGAATTTATCAGTAACGGTACTGAAGTTAAAGTGCAGGGAGAACCCGTTTCTAAAGGAAATTGGAATTGGGTAAAAATTGGAACAAATCGTTGGGTAGCTTCAGAGTTTTTGAAAGTTGTTAAAGGTGCAAGAGTAGTAGCGACTCGTACTGACGAAACTATTGCTGGTGGTTTAAGAGTATATAAAACTATATTAATTGACAGTAATGGAAAAATTGTTAACAAAGTAAGACTTATTTCCGGTAGAGCAAACTACCAAACTCCTTCTAATGTTGCAGATTCTCTAACTCCTCCACCTTTTGGAATTTATACTTTTGATGCTCCCGGATGGGTGTATGAAGGTAAAGATTTAAAAACGCAATTTGGCGGAGTTTGGTCGCCGATCACACCTATTTTTAAGACGAATCGTTCGGAAATCGGCATTCATTACGATCCATCAGCTTTCAAGGGTAATTATAATGCTGGGACAGTAGGTTGTTTTGCGACACCAACTGTTAAAGAAAAAGATATTATGACAAACTTTATTCGGTCTCAAAAGCCAAAACATTTTATATTTAATGAAGGTTAGGGATTAAAATAATTCATCATTCCTAATTCGTGTAGTAATATCTGCTGCGTTAACTCTATTGTGTAATACCGTTTCTTTATAAAGATGCGCCCAATTTAGCCTACGCAGGTAGGCTTTATAATATTAGCCCCAGCCTTCTAGGCTGCGGATATTTTAGCGTATTTTTATACAGAATTGGTGTAACACATCTTATTATCTAACCTTTATTCCTTTTTTACAAACCATCAGTTAAAATCAATTTGTACAGCTATAGCTAATGATTTTATCAATTTAGTTGGTATAGCTACTGAAAGCGAACTCAATAAAAGAGAATATTTAGATAATTAATGATTGCTTGTATGTCATTTAAATTACTTTTGATATGAGATAATTTTTTGTTATTAAATTACAAAAGCAAAATTTGCTATTGACTAATCCCGCTAATTTAAGAAAAAATTGTTTAATATATAGCTTCAAAAAGTCTACATTCAAATCTGTATAATTTACTAATTAATTATTCGCTATGGCTAATCGTTCATATTACCCGAATTTGTCTAAACTTCGGCAAGAAGCAGCGAGCGAGAAAACTTCGCCACAGCGATTACAAGAGTTAGCCCAACTCGATATCGAATTAGCACGAATTGTAACGAAAAATGCCAATGCTGCTCCCGATTTATTGTTTGATTTAAGTAATAATTCGGATAACATTATTCGGAAGAATATTGCGAGTAATCCTAACGCACCAACAGAGGTTCTATTTAAATTGGGAACGGAATTTCCGCAGCAGTTATTAGAAAATCCGTTGTTTTCTTTATTGTTATTAGAAAATCCTAACTTTGTCGCCGAGATTCCGCTAATTACTTTACAAGCTTTGTTAAAGCTTGATCGCATTTCTCCCCAATTTCTGGAATTGGCTGCAAATCATCACGATGTAGAAGTGCTGTTAACGATCGCGATCGATCCCAAAACACCACAAGCAGCTTTACAAAGGTTAACTCAAGCCCAAAATATAGAAGTAGCTGAAGCTGCAAGATTACACGTAACTTTAGCTGGAGAAATGCTTTGTGGATGGGATGAAGCAGCGATGCTGGCAATGCAGACGACAAATTTACCACGCGATCGCCAATCTGAAATTTATTTATGGGCTATTGGAGCCGTACCGGAATATTTGTTAACAACGCTTGATGCTGAAGTACGTTTAGATATTGCCCAAACAAGTACAAATGAGCAGGTTTTAGCAATATTGGCGACAGATAGTTATAGTAAGGTGCGGGCAATGGTTGCTCAAAATCCCCATACTCCTATAGATATTGTCGAACAGTTGATGGGAGACGTTAGCGATATAGTCCGCGAAGCTGTTGCTTATCATCCGCATACACCTCTGACTTTACACCAACAGTTTCAAATACAGTTAGAAGCAACCGAAAATCCGGTGTCTGAAGATGTTCTCAGACAGCTTTCTACCAGTCAATGGATGCGAATTCGCTTGGGTGTTGCCGCTCATTCTAACACTCAAAAAGATGTGTTAGTGCAATTAGCAAGCGATGAAGATGTCATGGTACGCAAAGCTGTAGCGCTGAATGTTAACTCGACTGTAGCAGCATTAGAGCAATTGGCAACAGATCGAGATGCTTGGATCGGAAAAATTGTTGCAGTTCATCCAAATAATCCCGCAAAAATTACTCCCAATCTGCAAACTAATACAATATACGACTATATAAATACGGCTCGCGCTCAAGGCATTCCAATTATGCCAGTTTACGCTGTTTACGACCCCAATATATTAACGGCAATGGCGGAGAGTACTAATTACGATACCCGTCAAAGAGTCGCGGAACATCCTAATACTCCTATTCATGTTTTAGAAAAACTCGTCGAAAAAGAAAATAATTCGATTCTGGAAATCGCACTTACCAATCTTTCCCGCAACTCCAAAACCCCCGACAGCACTTTACAATGTCTAGCACAAACTTCCGATTTTAAAATTTGCGCTGCTGTAGCGCGTCATCGCAACGCTTCAGGTACGACGCTCGCACAGTTAGGAGAACATCATCGTTGGGAAATACGCACCATAGTCGCCAAAAATCTCAAAACCCCCTTCCAAACCCTCGTCAAATTAATTCAAGATAAACATCAAACAGTTCGAGAAGCAGCAATAAATAATCCTTACGCCCCAGCAAGCATCTTGAAACAGATGGAAGGACTTAAAAATCCAAATGTACCTCCAGATATGTTAAATACGCTTTCTAGTAGCCAATGGGTGATTATTCGTCAGGCAGTTGCACGTCATCCTAACGCCGATAAAAATCTGCTCAAACAGCTAGCAGAAGATAATATTAGTATGGTGCGTTTAGGTGTAGTTGAAAATCCCAATACCCCTAGTAGCTTGTTGGAATTATTAGCAGTAGATAACTCAGATCCAGTTGCGATCGCAGTTGCTTCCCATACAAAAACATCCTTAAATATTCTCGAACAACTAGCTATTTTAGGTTCACGAGGTAACAAAATTAAGCAAACAGCCCTCAAAGCCTTAATAAAACGCTTTCCAGAGAGAATCAGTCAAGTTTTAGCAGATTGCGTCACATCAAATCCCACATTCACTCGTTTACTCGTCTTATTGCATCTCTCAACACCAAGCGAAATATTAGCGCAAATTCATTCCTCATCTTGGTTAGAAAGATACGCGATCGCCAAAAATCCCAACACCCCCGATAGTATTCGCGCCGCATTAATCCACGATAGTAATAGAATTGTTCGTGCAGCAGCAAAGGGATGGGGGGATGGGGGGATGGGGGGACAAGGGGACAAGGGGAGAAATAACTCCTAACTCCGGTGGTCCTAACTCCTAACTCATAATTCTTTCAATCCAAAATCTAAAATCTAAAATCCAAAATCTAAATGTCCAGTCCCATGACGTTCAACTGCGGTGGATGTTCTACAGTAAATTGATAATAAATTTCTTGTTTCTCTTGTGGTGCAAGGGTTAAATTCAATTTTAATATTCCCATTTCACTGGGTTGAATTTGGGGATTGGTACGATTAAGACGTACTTTGATTTGTTCGTTACGACTCACTGGTAGTTGTTCGATCAGTTCTAATTTCGCTTCTGTATTAAGTAAGTTGCTAATTTGCAGTTTATATGCATAAGTGATTTTACGAAGATTACCAATAAATCTTTTATCGACTTCACGCTCAACTAAATCACGTTCGATTTTCAAACCTTCGTCAATTCCCAAATTTAATTTAAATTCTTCACCTGGCACCGTATTTTGTAAATCGGAAACTCCCACGAAAATATTGTCGTGAAAAATGTTTGCTTTACCGGCTAACAAAGTCGCACCATTATGATTATTCTTGACCTTGGCTTGTAAATAAGCAAAGCTTACCAAACGCGGCATTGCTACATAGCTAAAATGACAGGGATAATCATCTTGGAAAATTGTAGTGTTGTGAGGTGCGCCATCGCTGGGTATATTTCCACTACCATCTAAGTTAAAAGTGACTACATTTCCTTCTTGGGATATTTCTGCTGTAGTTACCTCTGCTTCAATTATTTTCCTTTCTAATTCTGCAATTTCACCCGAGAAATTATCTTCTTCAAAATCAAAATTTCGAGGTTGTGCAGCCATTGGTGGTTCAGCAAACCGTCTTGCTCTTCTTTGATTCATTAACGGTTGCGGAATATCAATATACCAAGGTTGTGGTTTCGGGGGTAAAGTTCCGCTACCCGGTTTAGCTGTAGAAAGAGTTAAATTTACATTTGTCCAATCTTCGCCGGTATTTTGAGTGATTTGCGCCAAATATCCCAGATTAACGTTTTTACTGATGCGATCGACTCGAATATCGTAAAGTGGTTTCCAGCTAGCACGGTTGACTACATAAGACACCTCTAACTCAAATTGTCCTGCTTCACTGGCTTGTATTCCCACCCTCAAATTAAAACTTTCGTGAGGTTGAGGAGATTTAATCTGTTTTAACGAAGCGTACAACACTTCCAACTGAGCATCCAATTCCCGCTGTTGATTTTTATAATCTTCCGTGGAAATGGCGTATTCTGTGTACTGGCTGCCGAGAAAGTTGAGTAAATCCAGAGTTTCGCTCAAACTAATGCTTTTACGCGCTAAACTAATCGAAAATTGCTCTTCAGTCTTCTCTCGTAGACCTTCCAGAAACCGCGACTGTAAAGCTAGAGCATCCATTTGAGCTTGAAATTGACGTTTCTGTGCTTCCAACTCCTCGATTTGTTGATTTAACTGCGACACCCGCGCTACTACCGACTCAGTTGTGTAAATGCGTTCCACATTCACACCCAGCAAACGCACGGCAATATTACCGATACCACGAACCCGCACCGACTCCGTTTCAACAGTTACTGGCAGTTGAGATATTAGTTCCCGCTCAATTCCGCTTAATGCGATCGCACCACGGCGCGTTACCAAGGCTTGATTAGTATAAACTGCAACTGCGACAATATCTGTTTCGATGAATTTACGCGATTCGGATGATATTTCCTGGTTAACCACTGCCAGCTTTTCCTTAATTGCAAACGGTTATGCTGGTTAATTGTTAATCGATAAAAGCATAGCCGTCAATATAATTCGTAATTCGTAATACCCTTCCCTACGGGACACCTTGCGGTGAACAGGGACACAGAAAGGTGAACGTAATTCGTAATTAATTTTTAAAAACCCTTTTCCGAAGCAAATTGCTTTGCAGCTTCTAATAAATAGTCAAAATAAGCGCGTGCAACAATGGACAACTGTTTCCCGTTAGGATAAACCATATACCAATCGCGTTTTATAGGGAAATGCTCTACATCTAAAACCGTTAAGTCTTCAGCATAAGGCATTAAGGTATGGCGAGATAAAACGGAAATTCCCAAACCCCCAGCAATAGCTTGTTTTATCGCTTCATTACTACCTAATTCTAGTTTTACCTTGACTTCTACATTCTTTTCTTCAAATAACTTTTGCACTGCTCTTCTGGTTCCAGAACCAGGTTCCCGCATAATAAAAGGTTGATTTGCTAACCTTGATATGGGAATATTTTTTTCTAAAGCCAAAGGATGATTAACTGGTGCTAAAACTACTAAAGGATTTTCTAAAAATTCTTGATAATTTATGTCAAGATTTTCTGGAATTTGACTCATAATATATAAATCGTCTTGATTATTCGTCATTCGTTCCAGAATGCCTTCATGATTTGTTACCTGTAAAGCAATCTCAATTCCTGGATAAAGTTCGCAAAATGCGCCTAATAAACGTGGAATAAAATATTTTGCTGTAGTAATTACTGCTAAACGCAATTGTCCTTGTTTTAATCCTTTTAAATCCGCTACTTTCATTTCAAACTGAGCCAAAGTATTAAAAAGTTCTTGGCAAGTAGCAAATAATTCTTTTCCTGCTTCTGTAAGATATAGCCGTTTCCCAACTTGTTCAAATAAAGGTATTCCTACCGATTTCGTTAGTTGTTTTATTTGCATGGAAATGGTGGGTTGCGTAAGAAACATCTCTTCTGCGGCGCGAGTAAAACTACCGTGTCGTGCCGCTGCTTCAAACACCTTTAACTGATGCAGCGTCGCCTGATTCAATGGTGATTATCCTCTAATAAAAATTTTTAAATAGACCATCCTTATGATAATGATGACCTTTCATAGATATATATTAACTACTACCGAATAATCAAGTAAGAAAAGCTTTAACCAACGAAAAAAATCTGAGGAATTGCATAGAGTAAAATCTATACCTTTTATTCAAAATCGGTATTTTATTTATGAACCAAAGAAGTTATTATCAATAAGTAAGAGCAACCGCATATAGTGCATTTGGGTAAAAGATGCAGGTATCATCCAATGCCCAATGCCCAATGCCTAATATCCTATTCCAACTCGCCCATTTCTAATCTTTCAACTTCGGGTAAAATTGAGATTTCTTCAAGTACTTTTTCGGGTAACTTGTTTAATTCTGGCAATTCAATTAATTCTGCTTCCCCAACTTGCTCTTTGATGTTAATTGGTAATCTGACGGGTTGACGCTCCTCGATCCAACAGCTTGCTACTGGTAAGGTTTGCTCTAGTTCATCCAACGGACGAGGTATTACCATTACCGCACTCAATTCTCCGATGCGTTCTGCTTCGTACATCCCAGCTTCCACGGCTACTGCAACATTTGCTACAGAGCCGCGAATAATTGCGGTACATAAACCCGCTCCAATTTTCTCATAAGCGGCTAACTGCACATCGGCTGATTTAAGCATGGCATCACTTGCTCCTACCATCGCCGGAAATCCGATTGTTTCTACTAACCCAACTGCTTGATTGCTCAATCGGTTATAGCTTGCTCCTTGGGCGATATTACTTAGCTTACTAGTAATAGGTAATACTATGTTTAAATTAGGATAAGGACGAGGAATTACCAAGCTAGAAATAAACTGTCCGAATTGCTTAGCGGTTTGTTCGCCAGCTTCTACAGCCAAGCGGACATCAGCAACTCCACCGCGAATCACAGCCGTACAGTGTCCCCCGCCAATTTTTTCATATCCGACTAGATGAACCCCAGCAGATTTAAGCATCATATCCGCCGTTCCCACGATCGCGGGAAAACTACTAGTAGATACTAGCCCTAAAGCATCACCTTTGATTTTTTCTCGACCCTGTGATGAAGATTTATTATAAGAATGCATTACTATTTCTCCCCAGTATTCCAACTGACTGTAAAAAGCGAAGGATAAAATTAAACATATTGTTTTTACGCCTTACCTTTCATCCTAGCTTCTATAAAAGATCGAGGGTTAAGTATGAATAGTTGGGGTTCGCGATCGCTTGTTAGGAATTCATTCTTCGGATTCATCCTCAGAAACTGGTGTATTCAAGGATTGTCTGTGGGGAAATAAAGTTATCAGCAGACTTTTAATGTTACTTCTTCCATAGATATGATTTCCAACGCCGTTTGAATTACCATTAGTGGGTTCTGCCGCTGATTCCACCGAATCCGAGGGAACGGTTTCCTCCGTTGAATCTTTACCAGGAGAAAAAGACGAAATTGGAGATGGACTAAAGTAAGGACGAGGTGACGGGGTGAGGGGAGGAGTAACGTAAGTTGAAGAAACTGAAGGATTAGGATCGGATAAAATTTCTTCTGCTTCTGCTTCTGCTTCAACTACAGGTAACTCAGGCTGCTTGACTTTTCCATTCATTTCCTCGGTAGAATCGCCAAAAGACCGACTATTATCTCCGATAACCGAACCTGCTCCAACCACTTTTCCCGGCTCCACAGAAGAGCGAAAAACAGTTGTAGCAGAACCAATACAAGCATTGGCACCAATTTTACCTGCTCCCACCATTAGAAAACCGGCTCCAACATTCGCTCCCGATTCTATCTCTAAAGTTCCTGCATCAATTTGGAGAATTGACCCCATACCAATACAAACCCCAGGACCGATAATTATTTTACTGTTGGGAGCCGCTTGCATTATTACTCCTGGTGCGATGACTGCACTAGCATGAACAATCACCTCGCCACTGAAAAAAGTCTCAAAATTATTATATAGGCGCAGTGGCGGCACGGACATATTTTACCTCGTTGGTGGAGGATGGGAAGATGGAGGGACAAGGGGATGGGGAGATAGGGAGAAAGATAATTATTAACTCCTAACTCTTATCCCCTAATCCAAAATCTAAAATCTAAAATTCGATCATGGACGTTGAATAATGTTTTCGACTACGCGACGCTTGGCTTTCGGTTCGATACCAATTAAGCGGACGTATTCTCCTGGATATTCTGCGAGATAGGATTCTAGAATACCTACTACTTCACTTTCCGATTGTGAATCGATTTGTCCGCAACTTGACCAGGAACCTGTACGAAAACGACGATTGTCTACGTGTTCGGCACTGATTTTATAGCCACCACGTAAAAGATTGCGAACTTCGTCTATGACTTCGGTGCTTAATCGAGTGTTGGTAACAGTTGCTGTAGAACCACTTTCAAAACCTACACCGTATTTCCTCACAGCAGGAGTAAACATTGTCGCTGAGTCGGAACGAGTAGAAGGGGCGCTATATGAACTGCCATTACCGTTGGATGACCCACCCTTAGCATCGTCTGGACGTTGAATAATGCTTTCCAATACCCGACGTTTCGCTTTAGGGTCAATACCAATTAGACGCACGTACTCGCCTTGATGACTTCTCATGCATTCTTCTAAAGCAGAGATCGCATCGTTAACGTTCTTCGTTTCAATTGGGCTACAGCTTTGCCAAGAACCCGTGCGGAAGCGTCTTTCTCCTACGTGTTCCATACCAATTCTGTAACCTCCTGATAGCAAGTTACGAATATGGTCGATGGTTTCGCCATTCAGTTGAGAACTACTGTTATGACCACCATTGCTAGCACTACTGTTATAACCACCATTACTGGAACTACTCTTATAACCAGTATTATTAATGGTTGCAGGAGGAGAGGTATAGGTAGATGTTGTAGTTGGTTTTATCGAACCATCCGGACGTTGGATGATTGTTTCTAGTACACGTTTTTTCTGCTTGGTATCGATGCCAAATAAACGGACGTATTCGCCTTGGTGTTCGTTCATACAGCCTTCTAACGCCGATATTGCTTCACCGACGCTTTTAGTTTCGATGGGATGACAGCTATTCCAAGTACCCGTGCGAAAACGTCTGTTATCTACGTGTTCGGTGCCAATTTTATATCCTTTCTCTAACAGGTAGCGCACTTGCTCTACTGTTTCACTATCTAAACCACTCTTATACACTTCAATACTCCTTTTTTGCAAACCTTTATCTTCGTTTGTATTATATGTGTCTATTTTTCCGCGTACTTCTGCAATACACTTACTGTCTTCAGCACAAAGATAACCCGCTCTAAGTGCTTGATTTACTCCCACTACATGATGAGCAAATTCTTTATCCTGTGGATTTACATCTGGTAAACGGTCGGCTTGCTGTTGACTGGTAATTATTGCTCCAGAAGGTACATATTTACCAGGAGGAATTTCGACATCTTGAATCAAAACGTGCATCATAACGATACAGCCATCGCCGACTCTGGCATTAAATACCGTCGAACGAAAGCCGATAAAGCAGCCACTACCGACATAACATGGTCCGTGAATCAGAGCCATATGGGTAATACAACTGTCTTTACCTATCCATATTGAATATTCTTTTTTATTATCCCCCAGTACGCGACCTTGCTCCAATCCATGTATAACAACACCGTCTTGAATATTGGTATTTTCACCGATAAAAAACGGCGCTCCTTCATCCGCTCGCACCGAACTTCCTGGAGCAACTATTACATTTGCACTGATTTCAACATCACCAATAATATTAGAAAACGAGTGAACGAAAGCAGTTTCATGAATTTGTGGTTCAGCTAAATTTTTTGACCAAGGGGTCGGGGGAGCCGCCCTGCTGCGGACTCTCATAACATTATTTCTCCTGTAATGGGTTAGTTATTAGCTATTAGTTATAGGAACTAGTAACTAATAACTATCTACTAACGACTAACTATTAATATTGTTCTTTTTTGCTGTAAATCAAGCGATTTTCAACGTAAACTGTATCAATTATCGCTACTACTGCTGCATCTATAGGACGCTGCTCGTTGCCATAAACTTGACGTGCAGCACTACCACGGCTGATGAGCACCCACTCATCTACTCCCGCACCAACAGTATCTGCTGCTACTTCGTATTCCGACTGAATGCGTCCTTCTTCATCGATCAGCTGCAATAACAGCAGTTTCACCCCTCTAAAACTTGGATCTTTTTGCGTGCTAGATACTGTACCCCGAACTCTGGCAATTTGCATTCGTTTTTAAGATATTACGGTCTTCCACCATAAGGACGAATTGCGTTGACGTTTTCCCGGAATTGCTCTACATCTTCGGTATATCTAATTGGTAAAACGTATTCTAGGTTTTCGTGGGGACGAGCAATGATATGAGTAGACAATACTTGTCCGCCATTTACTCGCTTCACAGAATCAACTCCTGCTGCAACTGAAGCTTGAACTTCAGACACGTCTCCTCTAACAATAACGGTTACGCGACCCGTACCAATTTTTTCATATCCAACTAAGGTTACACGAGCAGCCTTCACCATCGCATCCGCTGCTTCTACAACTGCTGGAAAACCCAGAGTTTCAACCATTCCAACTGCAATTGACATTACTTTGCTTCCTCAAACAATTTTCTAAATTGACTTACCCATCCCAACCAGGAAATAGGAATTATTGATTCGTCGATCCTGTAAATCAAGATTACTTCGATCGCGCTCTTGGATTCCCTAGTAAGATTTAACCGAATATCCGCACCAACCAATTGGTCAAAGTATTTAGTTAATTTAGGAAAAACCTAGAGAGATTTTTTCAGATCCAAAAACCATTTTACAACCTGCAATACCGTGCGCCCCCCACGGTACATTTTATTACAGGTGTTTATTTAGCTTCCTACGCTATTATTGCCATTATTTAATAACGACTAGATTTTTTCAATGCGTGCTTACTTCACGAATAAATCCAATATTTAGGCATTTCAAATTATTAATAGCCCTTAAGTTCGGAATTGCTCTACTGCTTCGGTATACCTAATTGGTAGAACGTATTCCAAGTTTTCATGGGGACGCGCAATAATGTGGGTGGAAACAACTTCACCACCGTTTACCCTTCTTGCAGCTTCGATACCTGCTGCAACTGAAGCTTGTACCTCAGAAACATCTCCACGCACAATTACTGTTACGCGAGCGCTACCGATTTTCTCATAACCCACCAGGGTGACACGAGCGGCTTTCACCATCGCATCAGCAGCTTCTACTACTGCCGGAAACCCCTTAGTTTCAATCATTCCAACTGCTATAGGCATTTACTGACTCCAACTTAACTAAATTAGTACTCAACGAAGGCAATTATATGACGGGTATGCTCTTTTAGGATTTAAAAAAAAGACTCCCTAAATTAAGCATATGAAAGCTTTGCACCCCTTGCAATATAAATTAGTATAATAGTTTGTAATAAAAGCATTTTAAAAAACTTAACATATCTTTGAGGGCCGATCGCTACTCAATCGAAGTTTACGGTTTCTAGAGTAGACACTTGTGCTTTATACTTTTTTTATCACATTTGCCCAATCCGCGTTCATAGAGGCGTAAATTTGGCGTATGGAAAGATGACTTTAGTCTCAAAGAATGCTATAGCAGTCTTTCTATATGCATTGTCATTGGTGCAAAAAAGATATAAAGAAAATATAAACTTTTCTTATCAGACATATTGTTTTTAGTTTTTTAATTAAGAAGCGCTAAACAATAAATTAGGATTACTGATTAAAAATATAGTAAAAAAAGAGTGAAATATTGAGAGTACAACTTGATTTTTTTGTCAAGTAATTTGTGAAAAGCGTGAATCGAGAAAAAATCAATTTAATAAAGCATGAATTGATATTTTCTGTAATTAAGTAGGCTGGAGGATTAAAAAAAATAGAAAAATTTCTTAAAGACTATTAAGGATTATTTGTAGCGGTAATTTGCATGAATGAATTTCTGTTTTCAACAACTTGGTGTTTGCCTTTATACGGATTAGTCGGTGCGCTGTTAACTTTGCCTTGGGCCACGGGATTGATTAAGCGTACCGGACCAAGACCGGCAGCTTATTTAAATTTAATCACAACAGGGTTAGCTTTTTTTCATAGTTTATTCGTATTTAAAGAGATTTGGAACAGCGAACCACAAACTATTATCATAAATTGGTTTTCCGCAGCAGAAATAAATTTCTCTTTTGCATTAGATATATCGTCAGTAAGTTTTGGTGCAACGGTTTTAATTGTCGGACTAAGTTTGTTAACGCAAATTTACGCTTTAGGGTATTTGGAAAAAGACTGGGCGATCGCCAGATTTTTTGCTTTGTTCGGCTTTTTTGAAGCCGCTTTGAGTGCTTTAGCGATCAGCGATTCTTTGTTACTCAGCTACATGGTACTTGAAGTCTTAACTCTCTCAACTTACCTGTTAGTGGGATTTTGGTACGCACAACCGTTGGTAGTTACAGCAGCGCGAGATGCATTTCTTACCAAGCGGGTAGGAGATTTATTATTATTAATGGGAGTGGTAGCGGTAGGTACGATGGCAGGTAGTTGGAATTTTTCCGACTTGTATGAATGGGCGCAAACAGCACAGTTAAGTCCTTTGACATCAACCTTGCTCGGTTTAGCACTAATTGCGGGACCTGCTGGTAAATGCGCCCAGTTCCCACTGCATTTATGGTTGGATGAAGCGATGGAAGGTCCCAACCCAGCTTCGGTATTGCGAAACTCTTTGGTAGTTGCTGGTGGTGCTTACGTACTTTACAAGCTGCAACCGATTTTAGCTTTATCACCAATAGCTTTAAATACTTTATTAATTATCGGGACGATGACAGCAGTCGGTGCGAGTTTAGTTTCCATCGCTCAGATCGATATTAAGCGAACTTTATCTCATTCCACCAGCGCATACATGGGTTTAGTCTTTATTGCAGCAGGTATGCAACAAGGTGGTGTGGCACTGTTATTATTATTTACTCACGCGATCGCTAAAGCTTTATTATTTATGAGCGCCGGTTCAGTGATTTATACTACCCATAGCCAAGATATCACTGAAATGGGTGGGTTATGGTCGCGAATGCCTGCAACCACTACGGCTTTTATTGTCGGTTCCGCTGGGATGGTAACGCTGCTACCCTTGGGAAGCTTTTGGGCAATGCTGTCATGGGCGGATGGTTTTTTTGTAACTAGTCCTTGGGTAGTTGGGATTTTAATTGTAGTCAATGGTTTGACAGCCTTAAATTTGACAAGAGTATTTCGGTTGGCTTTTTGGGGAGAACCGCAACAAAAAACCCGTCGAACTCCAGAAGTACATTGGCCAATGGCATTACCAATGGTATCGCTAACCATAGTTACTTTGTTAGTTCCGGTAATGCTTCGGCAATGGTATTTATTACCAACTTGGGACAGTATAAATTGGTATGTATTAGGAGCATTAGTATGTTCGAGTTTACTCGGAGTAATTATTGGTTCCACAATTTATCTACATAAAGCTTGGTCTAGGTCTAGAATATTGACTTGGAGATTTATTCAAGATTTATTAGGATACGACTTTTATATCGACCATGTTTATCGAGTCACGGTAGTCGGTGCTGTAGCATTGCTGTCCAAAATTTCCGCTTGGAGCGATCGCTATTTAGTCGATGGATTAGTAAATTTAGTCGGTTTCGCCGCAATTTTCAGCGGACAAAGTTTAAAATACAGCATTTCCGGACGTTCTCAAGGTTATTTATTGACCATTGTGTTCGGAGTCAGTTTAATCGGCTTATTTATCAGCTGGTCATCAGGATTGCTTGATAATTTCCCAACCTATTTTGGATTTTAGATTCAAATAGGGAGTAGAGAGTAGGGAGGAGTTAAGAGTTAAGAAGAGTTATAAATTTAAAATTTTTTCTCTCCATCCCCCCATCTCCCCATCTCCCCATCCCCCCATCCCCCATCCCCTCTAATTCCCCATGCTGAGTATTTTAATTTTCCTGCCGCTTTTAGGTGCGGCTTTGATTGGGTTTTTCCCCGTTGGTATAACGTCAAAAATTTCCCGTGGAATAGCTTTAACTGTTGCTGCTATGTCTTTTTTATGGACGTTGCTATTAGCTAGTCAGTTTAATTTAGGTGAAGTGAATCAGCAGTTTAGTGAATTCATCCCTTGGATAGATGCATTAGGACTTAACTATCATATTGGAATTGATGGTTTATCTTTGCCTCTGTTGATTTTAAATGCACTGCTGACCGGGATAGCTATATATACTACTGACACAGCGATACTGCGATCGCGACTATATTATTCTTTGTTACTGTTGCTCAACGTGGGAGTTACAGGAGCATTTTTATCGCAAGATTTGTTGCTATTTTTCCTATTTTACGAACTGGAATTAATTCCTTTGTATTTGCTGATTGCGATATGGGGTGGGGAACGTCGGGGTTATGCAGCGACGAAGTTTTTGATTTATACTGCTGTTTCCGGAATTTTGGTTTTAGCTAGTTTCCTTGGATTGGTTTGGTTGAGCGGTAGCTCTAGTTTTAGTTTAGACAGCTTGCAAACCAGTTCCATACCCTTAGCTACACAGATTTTACTCCTATTGGGGATTTTAATTGGTTTTGGGATCAAAATTCCTTTGGTACCCTTGCATACCTGGTTGCCAGATGCTCACGTAGAAGCCTCCACCCCAATTTCCTTGCTGCTGGCTGGAGTTCTGCTGAAATTAGGCACTTACGGGATGCTGCGTTTTGGAATGTTTTTGTTACCAGAAGCTTGGACATACTTAAGCCCTTGGCTAGCCACTTGGGCAGTAGTGAGCGTGTTGTACGGTGCATCTTGCGCGATCGCTCAAAAAGATATGAAAAAAATGGTGGCTTACAGTTCCGTAGCACATATGGGGTACATTCTTCTAGGTGCGGCTGCTGCGACACCTTTAAGTATATTAGGCATCGTGATGCAAATGATTAGCCACGGTTTAATATCAGCGCTGCTGTTTTTGCTCGTAGGAGTAATTTATAAAAAAGCAGGTAGTCGCGATTTGGATGTTGTCCAAGGATTACTAAATCCAGAAAGAGGCTTACCTTTAATTGGTAGTTTGATGGTTCTAGGAGTAATGGCAAGTGCTGGGATACCGGGAATGGTGGGATTTATTTCGGAATTTATCGTATTTCGGGCTAGTTTTGCAGTTTTTCCCATACAAACTTTATTGTGCATGATTGGAACCGGCTTAACTGCTGTTTACTTCTTGATTCTCATGAGCAAAGCCTTTTTCGGACGCTTATCCGAACAAGTAATAAATTTACCCCGCGTCTATTGGTCGGATAGAATGCCAGCAATTGTTTTAGCAGTATTAATCGTAATTTTTGGCATTCAACCGAATTGGCTAATCCGCTGGACAGAATCAACAACTAATTCAATAATGAATGCACAAAATCCGATTGTAAATGTATCTTTTAATAAGTAACAATAAAAATGGAAATGGTTAGGATTGTTAATTGTTGATTGTTATTTTTTAATTACCAATTACCAATTCCCCATTCCCCATTCACAATTCCCAATTTAAATTTATCAATATTTTAGGAGAAATCTTTATGGTGGGAACCACTACTAAAAAAAATAAACTTAATAAGCATCCTTTAGCTGAATACATCGAACGTTTATTAAGTGGAGAAGCATTGCTTCCCGACACTCCAGAAAACGTAATTGAAGTAGTTGGAGTTCTTCACAGTTACGGTATTGTTTTAGATGCTTATTCAAAGAATCTAATATACTTCGCTGAAAATCAATTTTTAATATTCTTCCCCTTTTTTAAATATTTTAACGGCGAAATTAACTTTAAAAAACTGCTGCGTCACTGGCAGCATGATAGAATCAATTACGAATACGCCGAATACTGCATGAAATCAATGATGTGGCACGGTGGTGGTGGATTAGATGAATACCTAGATTCAAAAGAATTTAAACGCTTAGCACAAGCAGTTATCAACGCTAAATTTAAGAATAACCCTTTTGTTTTAAGTATTAACCAACTGTTTCCAGAATTTTTAATTGAACAGTTACGAGTTTGCTCGTATTACAGCGGTTTAGGACAATTTTGGCGCGTTATGTCTGATGCGTTTATGAGTTTATCAGACCTCTACAATAAAGGCAAAATTACATCAATTGCTCAAGTTGTAGACCATGTAAAAGCGGGTTTGGTAGCGAATGCAAGTAACCCGATTACTTATAGCGTTAAAATTCGCGGTAAAGCTTACAACATAATTCCCGAAAAAGCTGGTTTAACCTTTTTAATGGATACCGCTGTACCTTATGTCGAAGCAATTTTCTTTAGAGGAACGGCTTTTCACGGAACAGTTTCTTATAACGCTCAAGCTTATCAAATCCCCCCAGACCAAGCAAGATTTCAGTACGGTGCGTTGTATGCAGACCCTTTACCAATTGGTGGTGCGGGGATTCCTCCAACATTGTTAATGCAAGATATGCGCCACTATTTACCCGAATATTTACGCAATATTTATCGTCAAACTCGTCGGGGAGAAGATGATTTATTAGTGCAAATTTGTAAGAGCTTCCAAAAATCAATGTACTGCGTGACTACATCTACAATTTTGGGATTAATGCCTTATCCAGCAGATACTACCGAAGGTTCCGAGCAAGAAGCAAATCAAGTGTATTTACGAAATTGGATGGATCGGCTGATCGATTCACAGTTAGAAGTGGTGAACGAATTGCCTATAGCTTGTGAAGTCGCTTTACCGAAGTGGATGTAGAGAAATAAGTAGAGAGTAGAAAATCAAAAGTTTTTTTTTGTAGAGGAAGTATTTATTTGATAGGCTTTTTGTCTGTCATTTTTTTTACAGATGAATCAAATTTATGAACGAACCAAATACTAATTACGATAGTCCTTGGAAAGAAATTATTGAAGAATATTTTCCTCAATTTATCGAATTTTTCTTTTACGATGCTTATGTTGAAATTGATTGGGAACGTCCCTACGAATTTTTAGATACGGAATTACAACAATTAGAACCAGATGCGGAAATCGGTAAGCGATTAGTTGATAAAGTAGCAAAAGTTTGGCTGTTAAATGGTGAAGAAGCTTGGGTATTGATTCATGTGGAAGTCCAAGGACAATATGACAGCAAATTCCCCCAACGGATGTACATTTATAATTACCGTTTGTTTGACCGTCATAAAAAGCGAGTCATAAGTTTAGCAGTTTTAGCAGACAACGATGTAAATTGGCGACCTCAAAGTTACGGTTATCAATTAGGTGGATGTCGGGTGAGCTTAGAATTTCCCACTGTAAAATTGCTAGACTATGAAGCACAATGGCAAACTTTAGAAGAAACCGAAAATCCCTTTGGATTGGTTGTCATGGCACACTTGAAAACCAAAGCAACCAGCCAAAACCCGGAAAGTCGTTTACAGTGGAAGTTAAGACTAGTTAGAAGTCTTTTCGCGAAAGGATATAACCGAGAAGAAATTATTGGATTATTCCGGTTTATCGACTGGATAATGTTTTTACCGAAAGAATTAGCAGATAGTTTTAAAGTCGAACTCAGGAATGATGAGGAGGTAAATAGAATGCGTTATGTAACAAGTATTGAAAGATTGGCAAAGGAAGAAGGGGTTATTGAAACTCTTCGAGAAAGCGTGATTGAAACTTTAGCAACACGATTTGAAGAAGTACCTATACGAGTTGTTGAAGCTGTTAATGAAATTGATGATGTTGCTGTTTTGAAAAGTTTATTTAGAAGAGCAATTCTTGTTAGTTCGATGGCGGAGTTTGAGGATGATTTAACTGCTTTTTAGTTAATTGTAGGACTTACGCACTCGTAACGAAAAATAAGGCTTTGCGATGAACCGCACCTACGGTGAATACTGAGTCCTTCGGACAGGCTCCGCTAACATTCCATACAACCTACCCACTGCTCCCTATTGCCCGTTCCTTTTTTTTATAGCAATTTACTTAACTGCATAAGTTGATTCTTTTCGCACCTATATTACGATTAGCAGGTGATACCTCTGCTCGCAAACGAAAATTTCACCGTTAAAAGAGGAAAAGACCAATGACTAACAAAATTTACGCTTTACTTGTTGGTATTAATGAATATCATCCTCAATCAGGAGTTAATTCACTAAAGGGTTGCATTAATGATATTGAAGCAATTGAAACATACTTACGCAACCGAATTACTATTGACAATAAATGGGAATTAGTTACGCAGAAGTTAACTAATGATAAAGCAACACGTCAAGCGGTGATCGACGGCTTTTCGCAACATCTAACTAAAGCTGACAAGGATGATGTTGTATTCTTTTATTATGCGGGTCATGGTTCCTATGAGCCAGCACCAGAGGTTTTTCGCAAGCAAGAACGAGATGGTAAAATTGAAACTTTAGTTTGCTACGATAGCCGTACATCAGGAGTTAAAGACTTAGCAGATAAAGAATTAAACTATTTAATTGAGCAAGTAGCAAAAAATAAGCCCCATATCTTAATTATTTTGGATTCTTGTCACTCCGGTACTGCAACAAGAGATCCAGAAATTGTTGAACGTCAAACAAATCCCAATGGACAAGCAAGACATTTAGAAGACTTTCTTTTTAGCACAAATGAACCAGAATGGCTTAATTTGCGCTTAAGCAATAGTTATAAACGACCAAAACATATATTAATTTCTGCTTGTCGTGACTTTCAAACTGCGAAAGAGCATACAGGTTCAGATGGTCAACGTCGTGGTGCTTTTTCTTACTTTTTAACGGAAGCTTTAGTGCGTACTAATGGTAGTTTATTATACGCAAATTTAGTTCAAGATATTAATGCTTTGATCACTGGTAAAGTTAAAGATCAGTCACCGCAAATAGAAGCAGAATCCGATGATTTAACCCAAACTTTCTTGGAAGGTGCAGCAGGGGAACGGATAAATTATTTTACCTTGAGTTATGACAAACAAAAGAATAATAGTTGGGTAATTAACGGTGGTATTTTACATGGTATTCGTCCAACTTCTGAAGGTGAGACTGTTTTAGCTATTTTTCCTCAAGGAAGTACATCAGAACAGTTACAAGTAATTGACAATGCAATTTGTAAAGCTAAGTTGACTCAAGTAAGTACAGAATTTAGTGTGGCTGAAATTATTAGCGGTACTAGTGTATTGTCTGAAGATGAGCCATTATGGGCAATTGTAACTGAAGCACCATTACCTAAGTTAAAGGTATATTTTCAAGGTGAAACAAAAGGTATCGAACTAGCTCGTACAGAACTTTCAAAAGTTAATGCTGGTAAACCTTCCTTATGTGTTCGAGAAAGCGAATCCTTGATGGATGCTGATTATTATTTAGAAGCTGTTGAAGGTCAATTTTGGATTAAACAAACTGCTGATAAAAAGCCATTAGTCGCACCTGTTCCGGAAGTACCGCAGACTCAATACACTGCAAATGATGCAGAGATAATTATCAAACGTTTAGAGCATATTGCACGCTGGAAAAATATTCTGGAATTGAAAACTCCACCTACTAGTCAAATTAAAGCTGGTGATGTGGAGATGGAAGTTATTGTTACTTCTGGAGGTAATCAATTTTCTTCTAAAACAGAAACTTCAGCTTTAGTAGGGGAATATACTTGGAAAGATAACGAGTCTGAGCCACCACGAGTAGAAATCCAAGTTACGAATCATAGTG
>NZ_JAYGHM010000067.1:0-42316 GCF_034931125.1 Rivularia sp. UHCC 0363
GGGCTTGCTGAATAAATACAAAAATGTAATGCAGCATACATTTCAGACTAAAGGTATATATTCATGTGCAAGAAAAAACTCTAAAATGTCTTAAAACCCTTGCATTACCGTGAGAAGCAGCAAAATCTGCGAATAGTATATATGTACCGTTTTGAGGAGCAAGTTCAAATCCCAACAGAAAATTTTGAACTTCCTTTCGAGGGGAAGTTATCGGAAAATAATCGTTGGGTGATTATGGCTTCATTGATACCTTGGTCAGAATTTGAAGAAGAATATGCTTCAATTTTTTCCGAGGAGATAGGGGCACCTGCCAAATCTTTTAGGATGGCATTAGGTGCTTTAATAATTAAAGAGAAACTAGGGATAAGTGATAGAGAAACTGTAGAACAAATCAAGGAGAACCCTTATCTACAGTATTTTATAGGATTATCATCCTATAACGATAAAACTCCATTTGATTCATCTATGCTAGTTCACTTTCGTCAAAGGATAGGAGTAGAACTAGTAAATAAAATAAATCAAGAGATGGTTAAGAAGATGCTAGAAGAAACATCTTCTCAATCAAATCAAAAAAAAAAGAATTAAATAATTCAAGAAACCGTGGAAAGCTGATATTAGATGCAACTTGTGCGCCAAGCGATATTAGTTATCCTACGGATTTGGGACTATTGAATCAAGCTAGAAAGCATACTGAAAAAATCATAGATTATCTATACGAACAAGTTAAAAGTCAACTAGATAAAAAGCCAAGAGCTTATCGTCAAATTGCCCGAAAAAATTACTTAAAAGTTGCTAAAAAACGTCGAGTATCCAAACAGGAAAGAACAAAAGCAATTAAAAAACAACTACAGTATATAAAGAGAAATATCTCTCATATTAAACAGTTAGTTAATATGGGAGCCATTCTATCTGAATTGAGTAATAGACAATATAAAATATTATTAGTAATAAGCGAAGTTTATCGTCAACAATTGTGGCTATACGAAAACAATAAGAAGACTATTGAAGACCGTATTGTTAGTTTAAATCAACCACATATCCGTCCAATTGTTCGAGGTAAAGCGGGGAAACCTGTAGAGTTTGGAGCGAAATTATCAGCTAGCTACTTTGACGGATATGTATTTTTAGACCATATAAGTTGGAATAACTTTAATGAATCAGGAGACTTAAAAACACAAATAGAATCTTTCAAAAACTATACTGGTTATTATCCAGAATCCGTTCATGTTGATAAAATTTATCGCACACGAGAAAACCGAGATTGGTGTAAAGAACGAGGTATTAGAATCAGTGGACCTCCTTTGGGTAGACCTTCTTCCAATATTACTAAAGAACAAAAAAAGCAAGCTGCCTCGGACGAGAAAATTCGTAGTTCTATTGAGGGAAAGTTTGGCCAAGGTAAAAGAAGATTTGGTCTCAATCTGGTAATGACTAAGCTTTCTCAAACTTCTCAAACTGCGATTGCAATTACTTTTTTAGTGATGAATCTTTCTACTCATCTATCACGTCTACTGAAGGATTTTTTATGTCTATTTTTCAGAAATACATCTTTTTTACAGCTTAGTATTACTAAGAATTATACTTTACTTACTTTAAGCAAATAAAAACTTATGTTTTATCCTTCCTCTAATAAATAATAAATCTCCATACCGCTCTTTTGTTACTTTTTCAGCAAGCCCTACTTAGAAGCAATTTGTAACGGTTCCGAAATATTACAACCATTTACTAGTATAAAATTTTGTCCTCAATGCTGGATTCCAGGAACACCAACAGAACCAATTTGGAATGATATTAGGTCATTACACTGCTTCATGTGCGGGCATGAGCTTATTTCTCATTGTCTTAAGTGTGGAAAGTCAGTAAGAACTTTTCAGCACTCCTACTGTCCTTATTGTGGCTTTTACTACAAAAATACAATTGCTGAAATTGGTAGTAAGAAAACACTACTTAAAAGAAAAAAATCTAAAACTAAGAAAAAGTGAATGTTTTGTTTTATATCTATAAAAGTAATACCAGGATGGGCAATCCATCAATATCAGAGTGACATCTATAGAACGCACCGCTTACCCAAGATTTAAACGCCAATTTACCACCAAAGAACTTACAGAAATATATACACCGACCAATTCAGAAATTGCTTTTGCTTACAGTGCGACAAAAGGTGAAAGTAATATCCTTAATCTACTTGTTATATTGAAATCATTCCAAAGACTAGGTTATTTTCCTTCTATTGCGGATATCCCACTAAAAATAATAAACCATATTCGCAGTCATTTAAAATTTAAAGATGATATTGTTTTAGGCTATGAAAGCAAAAAAACAATGTATCGACATCGAACAGCTATCCGCGAATATCTGACTGTTAAATCTTTTAATCAAACTGCGCTACATCTAGCAGTATCGGCAGTAAATGAATCTGCGACTGTAATGGATAATCCTGCGGATTTGATGAATGTTGCGATTGCCGAATTAATCAAAAATAGATATGAGTTACCAGGATTTAATACATTAAATAGATTGGTACGCCGAGTTAGGAATTTAGTCAACCAAAATTTATTTAAAGTAGTACTTGGTCGTTTGAGTAATGATTATCAACAACGCTTACTTGACCTTCTAGATAATCATCCAGTGGAATATAGAAGTCTCTATAATAATATTAAGCAACTTCCTAAGCGCCCAACTCGCAACCATCTCAATGATTTAATTGTACATTTAATCTGGCTTGATTCTTTAGGAGATATTAAACCATTACTTACCGGAATTACAGCAGCTAAGATTCAACACTTTGCTGCGGAAGCGAGGGTGTTAGATGCGAGTGAAATCAAAGAATTTAATTTACCAAAGCGCATTACTCTTATACTATGTTTAATTTACTCGGCACAAGTGACAACGCGAGATAATTTGGTTGAGATGTTTCTAAAAAAAATGCGGTTGATACATAACAATGCCAGGAAAGAATTAGAACTTATCAAACAAAGATATCAGGAAACTGTTGAAAAGTTACTCTTGATTCTCGGAAATGTTCTCCATGTATGGGTTGATGAAGAGCAAGATTTGACTAACATTGAGAAAGTTGATAAGAAAGAGATAGTTAATAATACCGATAAAGTCGAACAAGTTAATCAGCTACTTGTTACAGAAGGTGGTGCTGAACAGTTGTTGAGTGAATGTGAGGCAATAAATGCCTATAAAGGGAATAATTACTTACCTCTATTATGGCAATTTTATAAAAGTCACCGCAGTACTTTCTTCCGATTGTTAAATACTTTGAAGTTTGAATCTACTACTAGCGAACAAAGTGTAGTTAAAGCATTAAATTTTATACTAAAAAATCAGTCAAAGCGAGGGCACTATTTAGGAAATGCTATTGACTTAGATTTAGAATTTGCTTCTCCTCAATGGCAGAAACTTTTATTTGTTGAACAAGGAAACAAAACTAAAATTGTTCGTCGCCATCTAGAAGTTTGTGTGTTTTCTTACTTGATGACTGAACTGAGGACGGGAGATATCTGCGTTATTGGTAGCGAAAATTATGCCGACCACCGAGAACAGCTATTACCTTGGTCTGAATGTTTACCATTAATTGACCAGTATTGTGAAGATTTAGGTTTTGCATCGAATGCTTCGGATTTTGTTGAACAACTTAAGGGATGGTTAACTGATACGGCAATCATTGTAGACGCTGGTTATCCCGATAATCGTCAGCTTGTAATTAATGATTTGGGTGAACCTGTATTAAAAAAATCATTGCGCCATGATTTAAGTCCCGAAGCTAAAGCTCTGCTTGTAGCTGTGGAAGAACGTTTTCCGGAACGCAATTTAATTGATGTTCTACGGAATGTTGACTACTGGACTAATTTTACACGTCACTTTGGACCCATGAGCGGGAGTGATCCGAAGTTGGAGCGAGCGACGGAACGTTATTTGCTAACTAGTTTCACTTATGGTTGTAATCTCGGGCCAACTCAAGCTGCAAGACATATGCGAGGTATTGTTACTGCGAAGGAGATATCATTTGTTAATCGCCGTCATGTGAGTGTAGATAAACTTAATGCAGCCCTTGTAGATATTATTAATCGCTACAATGTTTTAAAACTTCCAGGTATTTGGGGCGATGGGACAACTGCTGCTGCGGATGGTACTAAATATGAACTCTACGAAGAAAATCTGCTGTCTGAATATCACATTCGCTACGGTGGCTATGGGGGTATTGCTTACCACCATGTTTCTGATACCTACATAGCTTTATTTAGCCATTTTATTTCCTGCGGAACTTGGGAAGCCGTTTATATTATCGAGGGTTTATTAAAAAATTGTTCTGAGATTCAGCCTCATACGGTTCACGCTGATACTCAGGGACAATCAACACCTGTGTTTGCATTGTCACATATGTTGGGGATTAAATTGATGCCCCGAATTCGGAATTGGAAGGATTTAATTTTCTTCCGCCCCTCTTATGATACGGTTTACGAACATATAGATTCTTTGTTCAAGGATACAATTAATTGGGATAAAATAAAAAACCATTGGCAAGATATTTTACAGGTTGTGTTATCGATTCAAACTGGTAAGATTTCGAGTGCGGTATTGTTACGAAAGCTGGGGAATTATAGTCGTAAAAATAGGTTATACCAGGCTTTTCAAGAATTGGGGCGAGTAGTAAGAACGGTATTTCTGTTGCAATATATTTCGGATATGAAGTTGCGAAAACAGATTACTGCGGCAACCAATATCGTTGAAGCTTATAACGGTTTTTCAAAGTGGTTTTTCTTCGGTGGTTTTGGAGTTATTTCTAATAACGACCCAATCGAACAGGAGAAGATTATTAAATACAACGATTTGGTTGCCAATGCTGTTATCTTCCAGAACGTTGTAGATTTAACTGATGTTTTGCGGGACTTACTGAAAGCTGGTTATTCAATTACTCGTGAAGATGTGGCAGCGTTAAGTCCTTATATGACCAGTAATATCAAGCGTTTCGGCGATTATCTAATTGATATTGATGCTGTACCGAATTTGTTGGATGATGAAGGGCTTTTGGTTTTAGCTTGAGCAATTGTCAAGGTATTGCAGAGCAAGGGTTGTAGAGTTATTGTTACATAACTTTACAACGTGTCCCATTTTGCGCGTATCCCGGCTATACCCCGTTTTGGATGTAGAACAACGTGAAAGCATTGGTTGGCTCGCTTCTCAGTTTGGAACTGAAATGGCGATCGCAAATCTCATGAAGAAGATAAAACCAGACATTCTCCAATACCCCACACCTAAATTTCAACTACCCGCAGTTTCGGAACCGAAATGGCAGCAAGCAAAAAGCTATCTTACCAACACCTATGGAATTAGCGACAAAGTTTTAGAAACAGAACATTCCCACAATCGTATCTATGCTGACAATCAAGGTAATGCTGTAATTAAGCACTATTTAATTGCCCCCAGTAGAGAACATTTAAAGCAAGAAACTGTGGTAACGGGAGCTAGTATTGTAGGTGAGAAATTCAATGGAGTAGCATTAGGCTCCAGTCGTACAGAAGGTTGGTTTGGTATCGGATTTAACGAAGGTAAACTACCTCAAGTTGCTCTAGCAGATTCGCCGATTGAGGTATTATCCCTTGCATCGCTCAATCCAAAGCCTAAAAAACCAACAGTATTTCTAACAGCAAATGGTTCTATTTCAGAAAGTCAGATACATTTACTGCAACGCATTCAGTCAAATGGTAGCGAAATCATATTAGCGACGAGCGCTACATCTTATGGAGAGAAGCTAGCCAAACAAGTATCGGAACAATTAGAAGAAACTCGTAGAGTCAAGCCCCAAGCGGGTGAAACTTGGAATGATGATTTACTACTTCTTCGCGAACAACTCCGACAAGAAAGGGAAAGACTGCAACAAAAACAAAAATCGGTTAAGCGAGGTATTGAATTAGACTAATACGGGGAGCCGCACCTGCGAACGCTGCGCTAAAACAGGCGATGATGCTCCCGCAATCCAGTATATTACTCGTTTATTAACGTTATTCCTCTAATGCGGGGCATCACAACGCCCGTTTTTCACAGGTGCTTTTAGCTACAAAGTGTGAGATGTTTTTTCATAGAAGGCTGCTGTAATTAACCAATGTTTTTAATGTTAACCTCTCCTAACAAAAAAGTAATTGGCTTTATTGAAGTTCGTATTTAGTAACAATCCTTACTCCTTGTCTTCCATTGGAACTGGGTTTGAGTTTCCAGTTACGTGCTAACTTCAGATGTTCCTTATCCAATCTGCTGTTTCCGCTAGAACTAAGCAGTCGCACGTTAGTAACATTACCTTGGGCATCAGTATCAACAGTTACGGTTATTTGCCCTTCAATTCCTCGACGTTTTGCCCAAACTGGGTAAACCTTGTCGCACTTACGACAAGCTGCGCGTCCGTCACCGTCACCAACCTCTTCACCCGTACCGCTACCCAAACCATTACCTCCAGAACTAGGAGAGGTAGGTGCAGTTGCAACATTACTACCTCCAAAAGTACGTCTTTTCCTTCTAGGGCTACTATTGCTACTTTCACCAATATCAGAATTACTGTTATTAGAAGTATTAGGTGAAAATGGTGCTGTATTGTTGCTGCTGATTTTCGTATTTTCTTGGCTCTCTCTAATTCCTGAAAGAGTATCTCTTAAATTTCCACTATCTTGTTGAGTTGGTTGGGGTGCTTGTACAGGAGGATTGGAAGGAGTCGAAAATTCCCGTGGTGTTCTTCTAGAGTTTCTTTCTTGTGCGAGCAAACGTTTTAAATCTTCGTCAGCTTCCTGAGTTGGCTTCGGTGGTTCTATAGGGGGAGTAGTATCTGTAGAAAATTCCCGTGGTGTTCTAGGTTCTGCTTCTAGCTTTGATTGAGGTATTGATAATTGATTATTATTTTTAGCGATGGGTTCAGTTTTTTCTGGTTTCGGTTCCGGCTTTGGTTGTGGTGGAATTACTGGCTTTTCACGTACTGCTACCGGAGGGTCTGAAGGTAAAACGGGCGATAATGGTTCTTTGAATGGTTTAAAGGGGGCAGTTTCAGATGAAGGAAGCTGTTGCCGTACAACGGGTGGTGCTTGCTCTCTGACTCTGCGTTGCGTTGGTATCGGTTCGGATTTTGACGTTGCTCGACTTCCACCGCTAATTTGAGACTGGCTCGGAATACTGTCTAAATCAGGTTTGACTTTATTTGTGTCAACAATCGGAAGTTTTGGTTCTAGCTTTGGCTCTATCTTTTTCGGTTCTGGCTTTGGCTTCGGTTTTACTTCCTGTTTTGGCTCAATTTCTTCAGGAGGAGCATCAAGAAGAGTTATTTCAACTGGTTCTGAATCAATTTCAGGTACCTTGTTTAATAAATATCTGCCAATACCGGAAGCCAGCAACGCTACATGAAATATAAGCGAGCCGATTAAACTGCACGCTAGAAAAAGTCTTAGAGCTTTTAATTCTCTTTCCCGCTGCTGTAAAGCCGTGCTTGAAAAGCTCATGGTTTAAAATAATTAATTGATATAAATTTGCATTAACTTGGAATTGTAAAAGAATTAAAGGTAGAAGTCAATCAATTTTTCTAGATAATTACTTCATAATTTGTAGCAATTACTGGCTTACCGATACCTTTAATTCGGAACTTAAACTACATTGTTGCAGCAAATACATTTTTTAGATTAAAAGTACTACAACTCCTGTTATATAGACTTTTGGTTGCCTGCTATATTTACAATCATAGCAACTAAACACCTTCATTTAGCAGGTATAAATACCTTTGAACTTACTCTATTCTTAATTTTCTATGCTTTAGAATGATTGACATATATTCTCATTTGCTCTAAGTTAATTTGATAACTACTATCATCTACCTCTATAGATATTAGTAGTAACTTTCATTAATGCGTTTGAGAGCTATAAATGGGAATGAATAATCTATTCTCGGCAGGTGGGGTAGTCATGATACCGCTGCTGGGTTTTTCGGTGTTGGCATTAGGGCTGATTGTCGAAAGGATCGGCTTTTGGCTGAAAATAAATAATCGTCAGACTAAAGTAGTACGAGATGTCTTAAATCTCTATCGTCGCAATAATGTTGTGGGTGCAATTGATGGATTGCGTCATAACGCAGATTTACCCATCGCTCGGATGTTTCTCACTGCTTTAGAACTAGAAGAACCGACTCCGGAAGAGTTTCGTTTGGCATTGGAAAGTGAAGCGCAAGCTGAGATACCTTTACTCAAACGCTTCCAAAATATATTTGATACTATAATCTCCCTCGCGCCGTTATTGGGTCTTCTCGGTACAGTTTTAGGTTTAATTGGTTCTTTCGCTTCTTTAAATCTTGGTGATGTAGGAGGTACTCAAACAGCGAATGTAACTGGTGGTATTAGTGAAGCGTTGGTTTCCACTGCTGCGGGGTTAGTCGTAGCGATTTTCACGCTGATGTTTGCCAATGCATTTCGAGCCATGTATCAAAGACAGATAGCATTGATTCAAGAATACGGTGGAGAATTGGAATTACTTTACCGTCGTTATTACGAACGAGGAAAAAAAGATTATGCGTCTACCAGATGAAGCGGATGTACCAGCACAAATTAATATTGTGCCGATGATTGATGTGATATTCGCGATTTTGACATTTTTCATCATGTCAACACTGTTTTTGACTCGTCAAGAAGGATTACCAGTCAATTTACCCCAAGCATCAACTGCCAAAAAAGCAACTCAACCAGCACGAGTTACCCTAACTGTAGATAAAGCAGGTGCAATATTTTTGAACAAGCAGCCGATTACTTTAGATAAGTTAGAAGCAGGGGTGAAAGCAAAAGTCAAGCCCGAACAGCCTTTAATGGTGGTTTTGAATGCAGATGAAGGGGTGAATCATGGAAAAATTGTCGCGGTTATGGATAGGGTGCGACGGGTAAAGGGTGCTTCTTTAGCTATAGCCACTCGTCGAGACTAATTTAATTAACTTTGATTATCAGTTTTGTTGTCATCAAAATATGCATCGTAAATTCACCACGGAATGTAGAGAGACGGGGCATATTGCTACGTCTCTTGGAAATAGATGCGATCTAAATAAGATTTGCGCCCATATTAGATATAGATAAAATAGACATGACAATCACTGTCTCAAGCCACGATTGGAAAGAGTTTTGGCAAGAAGAGAAACAACAGCAAAATGATTCGAGTTGCTTAAATAACCACGAACACATTTGGAGTTTTTCTAATCATTTAGGAAAGGGTTATCAACAACAAATTTTTCTTCGTTCGGGTATATTTATTTATATTCATAAATTAGAATTTGTAGATAATATTGTTGAAATAATTTGTTCTCAAAAGTTTTTACCTGAATTTGGTTTTCATCTCAAGGGAAAGCGTCAGTTAGTAGATGGAATTTATCATCAAGCGGGAGAAAACTTCTTAGCGGTAGGACCTTGTTTAAGTGGGACTCAAGAATGGTCTGCTAATACTCAAATTCTCAAGGTTGATATACATATTGAGCCGTCTATTTTAGGAATTTATTTACGCGACCATAATCAAAAAACTCCTTCCGAATTAAATCAGCTTTTAGAAGGGAAAGACGATCAATTTTATTTTCACCCCGGTAAAACAACACCTCAAATGCAAGTTTGTTTGCATCAAATTTTAAATTGTCCCTATCACGGTGCGACTCGACAAATTTATTTAGAAAGTAAAACTTTAGAATTAATTGCGATGCGTTTGCAAGAAGTTTTTTCAGAAGATGAATCCCAACATTCTGTATCTAAAGTGATTCGGGCGAATGACATTGAGCGAATTTACCATGCTAAAGAAATTTTACGCTGCAATTTTGAAAATCCCCCTTCCTTACCAGAATTAGCCCGTAAGGTGGGCTTGAATCAACGCAAACTCAAACAAGGGTTTCGTGCTTGTTTTGGTACTACTGCTTTTGGATATTTACATGATTACCGCATGGAGCAAGCCAGACTGTTATTGACGGATACTCAAATGGGTGTAACTCAAGTGGCTTACGGTGTTGGTTATGCTAGCTTACCGTCTTTTAGTGCGGCTTTTCGCAAAAAATTCGGCATCTGTCCGCGAACTTATACTACAAAAAATCAGAAAGTACCTTTGGAATAAAAAACAGTCCGTTTGCGATAAGACTTTAAACCTGAATTTAATGTAATCTTATTTCTAGTAATTGCAAAAAATTCTTAATTATCAAAAATTTACGGTAAATGCAATGGAAGCTTTTTTGATTAAATTATTGCTTTGATAAACAACTGACAAAAAATAATTCATTTAATCTCGCACTACCTCATTTTCCGCTGCAAATCTTAAAAGCCTTGTTTAATAGGCTTTTATGTAAGTCTGATGATGCTTTTAAAGGATATTTTCGCCGTATCTAAATTACAACTCGGTATTGTTCTCAAACACTTAATTATTTTATTCATCTTGTAAGGAAAGAATGAAACTACAGCAATTACTACAAATTATTATATTGACTGGTTTAGTCGGAGTGTTGGGAAATAATCTTGCTCAAGCTGAGGAAGTATTTGCTAAAAGTGAAGAAACGAAAAAAATTGAGAGTTCCCGCAAGTTGGCACAGTCATCACCTCAAGTAATAAAAGTGACTGGGGTTAGGTTAAATCAAACGGATAAAGGTATAGAAATAATTTTAGAAACAACTTCTGCTCGAAATTTGCAAGTTGTTAATCGCAGTCAGGGTAATGATTTTATTGCAGAAATTCCCAACGCTCAACTCAGCGTGTCTGAGGGAAATGCATTTACGGTTAGCAAGCCGATACAGGGAATTAGTGAGATAGAAGTAATCAATAAAGATGCAAATACTATTCAGGTAAAAGTAACGGGAGAAACAGCTTCACCACAAGTTGAGTTATTTGATAATAATACGAGTTTAATTTTTGGATTACAACCAACAGCACCTACCGCTCAAACTCCTGAAAAACCCGCAGCAACTCCACCATCACAGGAATCGGAAACACCGCAAAAGCCTACCACTTCTCAACGAGAGGGAGATAATAATCAGCCCATTGAACTGGTTGTAACTGCAACCAGAACCCAGCAAGATATTCAAAAGGTACCGCGTTCGATAACGGTTATCAATCGCTCGGAACTTGAACAGCAAACTAGATTATCGCGTAACTTAATCGAAATTCTCGGTAAATCAGTACCCGGTTTAGCACCTCCGACTCAAAGCGGGAGTAATTTTGGATTGTCTTTACGGGGACGCAATACTTTAGTTTTAATTGATGGGGTTCCTCAGTCCACAACTCGTAACGCTTTCCGAGATTTGAAAACCATCGATCCCTCTGCAATCGAACGTGTGGAAGTTGTACGCGGTCCGAGTGCGATTTATGGTGATGGTGCAACGGGTGGTGTGATTAATATTATTACCAAACGTGCCGATACAGATAGATTGAGTTCAAAAACAGAATTCGGTGTAAATGCTGCTTTGGGAGAATTAGAAGAAGATAGTTTCGGCACTAATTTTCAACATACAATTTCTGTTAACGAAGGTAAGGTTGATTTTACGGGCAATATTTCATTTACTAATACTGGCAGTTATTTCGATGCAGAAGGAGACAAAATTCCTTCCGACCCCAACGCCCAAGGTGGTTTTGCCGATGCTCGCAGTATTAATTTATTCGGTAAATTAGGTGTCAATTTTGACGATTATCAACGATTGCAACTAACATTTAACCGCTTTGACGAAAAACAAGATACAGATATTGCTAGCGACCCAACTGTTAATACTATACCGGGAAGACAAAAGGCTCGCGCTATTGAAGGACTTAGTTTAGACGAACTTCCAGGTAATGAAAACACGCTGTTAAATTTACAATACAATCATGACAACCTGTTAAATAGTAAAGTTCAGGCTCAAGTATATTATCGAAACTATCTGACAAGATTCTTCCCTTTTGATGGTCGTGCATTCGCTAGTTTGGGTAACGAAATCATTCAATCAGAAGTAGATTCGGAAAAATATGGTGGACGCTTGCAGATTGAAACTCCTTTATTTGATGGGGAAAAAGCCAAATTACTCTGGGGTGCAGATTATTTCAAAGAAGAAACATCCCAGATTGTTTCTACCTTTGATGGAGATGTCTTTGATTCTAGTGGGGGATTAGTTTTTAGTAAAAATAACGAACGCACTTGGGTTCCACCTCTGGATTTAAGCAGTCTGGGAATATTTGCTCAGTTAAATTTGAATCTTGGCGAAAAGTTAGTTTTAAATGGCGGTGTACGTTATGAAAACTCCGATGTTAGCGTTGAGGATTTTAGTACTTTAGCCAATCCCGACGTTAATATAGAGGGTGGCGACCTTGATTTTGATGCAACTCTATTTAACGCCGGAGCAGTATACTCAATTACCGATAACGTCAGTGTATTTGCTAATTTTTCGCAAGGATTCTCCCTCTCAGATATTGGTTTATCACTCCGCAACGCACCACCAGGATTTTCTGTAGAAACTTTACGTCCGGAACCGCAAAAAGTAGATAGTTATGAAATCGGTGTACGGGGTAGATGGAATAAACTTCAAGCATCTTTATCTGCTTTCTATAACGAATCAGAATTAGGTACTACCTTTACTGCTCCAGGAACAATTATCCGCGCACCGGAAAGAATATATGGCTTAGAAGCAGCCCTTGATGTCAAACCCAGTTCCAGCTTTGCTTTGGGCGGAACTCTTACTTTAACTGGAGGTGAAATTGATATTAATAATGATGGTAACTACAGCGCTTTAGATGGATTTCGGATTCCACCATTAAAGCTGACGGCTTATGTGGAGAATGAAACTCTACCAGGATGGAGCAATCGTCTACAAGCTTTATTCTCAGGAAACCGAGATTTGTTTGAAAATAATACTAGTTTTGGTAGAAGACCTGTAGAAAGCTATTTTGTACTAGACTATATCAGCAGCATTAAACTTGGTGCGGGGACACTGCAAATTGGTGTTGAAAATCTTTTAGATAACCAATATTTTCCCGTTGTTTCCCAATTACAGGCTAATGATAGTTCTTATAGTGCTGCAAGAGGTAGAACTTTGAGCGTTAGATATTCAGTAGACTGGTAAGCTTTGAGAAAGGCAGCAGCCCACCAAATGCTTTCTTAGCCTAGAGACTGGGAACGAGACTACACAGAATTTTTCGGAAAATTGATTTTAATAAAACGGGAAAATGCGCTAAAACATTGGTGCAAATCACTCATCTGCGGACATGATATGAGTTTGTAGTGATTACAACTATGTCATAACTGAATGCTCATATTCTTTTCTATCATGATAAATAATTGTTTATAAAAAGTAGTGTTTTTATTTCCAAAAAGTTATAAGATAATTGAAAGTATTTTTCAATAAGCCAAGTAATTTATTGTTAAACGCACAAAGAGGTATTTAAAATGCAACCGCAAGAAAATGGTTCGCATCTTTGTCATGGCGAGAATGTCGTTTTACCATTAGTATCTGGAAAGATTAGCCGTGCAGAATCCAAACTTGAGAATTATTATGAAATACCGGGAGCAGCATCAAAGCATTATTTAGAACGTCAAAAAATTCGGGAATCTAATGCTAGAAGCTATCCCCGTCGTATCTGTATGGCGATCGCAGAAGCTAAGGGAATCTATATCAAAGATGCTGATGGTAATATCTACTTTGACTGTCTGGCGGGTGCTGGAACTTTAGCTTTAGGACATAATCACCCTGTTGTACTTGATGCGATTAGAGATAGTTTAGATGCGAATCTACCTTTACATACTTTAGATTTAACCACCCCAGTTAAAGATGCATTTGTAGAAGAACTATTTGCCAGTTTACCCGCAGAATTTGCTCGGAATGCCAAAATCCAATTTTGCGGACCATCGGGAGCGGATGCAGTGGAAGCAGCGATTAAATTGGTGAAAACTGCTACCGGACGACGCAGTATATTGTCATTTCATGGTGGCTATCATGGTATGACTCATGGAGCTTTGAGCTTGACTGGTAGTCTCGATCCCAAGCAGGCGATCGCCGGTTTAATGCCAGATGTGCATTTCTTACCTTATCCATATCATTATCGTTGTCCTTTTGGTTTTGGTGGTGACGCAGGACATCAAACTAGTAGCCGCTATATAGAGTCGATTCTCAGCGACCCAGAAAGCGGGATTGTGACTCCAGCAGGAATGATTTTGGAAGTTGTTCAGGGAGAAGGGGGAGTAATTCCGGCTCCCGATGACTGGATGCGAGAGATTCGCCGCATTACCCGCGAACGTCAGATACCCTTAATTGTGGATGAAATTCAGACTGGTTTGGGACGAACTGGAAAACTTTACGCTTTTGAGCATTCGGGGATAATTCCAGATGTCTTGTTGTTATCGAAGGCAATTGGCGGCAGTTTACCATTATCAGTTGTTCTCTACCATAAAAAGCTGGATAAATGGGCTGCTGGCGCTCATGCTGGGACATTCCGGGGAAATCAACTGGCTATGGCAGCAGGGGGTGCTACATTGCGGTATATTTTGGAAAATCGCCTTGCAGAACATTCAGATGTAATGGGCAAGCGTTTGATGAAGCATCTGTGTCAAATTCAAAATGAATCCTGCTGTATGGGTGAAGTTAGGGGAAGGGGGTTGATGATTGGTGTAGAAATCATTAATCCCTCAGCAGAAAAAGACTTTCGAGGCAATTATCCGACTTATCCCCAACTCGCTAGTTGCATTCAAGCCGAGTGTTTGCGTCGGGGTTTAATTATCGAAATTGGCGGTAGATTTAGTAGTGTGGTTCGTTTCTTACCTCCTTTAATCGTTACCCCCGAACAGATTGACAGCATCAGCGAGATTTTTCAAGCATCTGTAAAAGCAGCAGAACAACAATTATTATCCGTTCTTTCCCAAGCATCCTGATGGTAATACAATCGGTAAATTCCTCTATTGTGGAGGACTTAGACAGCTTTGAGAGCTATTTTTTAACCGACTCTCCCCAGAGTATAGCCGCATACCGAGAAGCGATGGTAACAGCCCAAGAAGCAATAATTGAGGATTTTGCCAGTCAAAAGCAACCTTATAGCGGTGCTAACCCCCAAGATTTAGCAAAAATCCTCGCAACTATCGAACCTTGTCCGGAATTTGGCTGTCAATTGCAACAAATTCTCAAATATATTAGTGAGAATATTCTCAAGAACTCGGCGATTGTTTCCCATCCTACTTGCATTGCTCACTTACATTGTCCCCCTTTATTATCATCTCTTGCTGCGGAGGTCTTAATTAGTGCGAGCAATCAATCAATGGATTCTTGGGATCAGAGTCCGGGTGCAACTTTACTAGAACAACGGTTAATCGATTGGTTGTGTAAAATATTTGGCTATGATGCGAAGGGGGACGGTGTATTTACTAGTGGCGGTACTCAGTCTAACTTTATGGGGTTGTTGCTGGCTAGAGATGCCTTTGCCCTTCGTAGGTTGAATTGGTCAATCCAGCAGCAGGGATTACCCCCGGAATTTCAGCGTTTTCGCATTCTCTGCTCTGATGTATCGCATTTTACTATTCGTCAAGCAGCTTCATTGTTGGGATTGGGACAGCAAGCGGTGGTGATGGTGGAGAGCGATCGCAATTATTGCCTTGATGCTGATGCTGTAGAGCGCAAGTTAGCAGAATTACAGTCAAAAGATTTATTACCTATAGCGCTAGTGGGTACGGTGGGAACTACGGATTTTGGCAGTATCGATCCGTTGTCAGAATTAGCAGATTGTGCGAGAAAATATGGGTTGTGGTTTCATGTGGATGCAGCTTACGGTGGTGCGTTGATATTAAGCGACAAGCATAAACATAAAATAGATGGTGTTTGGGCTGCTGATTCGATTACCGTTGATTTTCATAAACTGTTTTATCAACCAATAAGTTGCGGGGCTTTTTTGGTTAAAGAGCGCGATAATTTTGAATTAATTAAGTTACACGCTGATTATCTTAATCCCGAAACTAATGAAGATGCTGGAATTCCGGATTTAGTCACTAAGTCGGTGCAAACGACTCGACGTTTTGATGCTTTGAAATTGTTTGTTTCGCTTCACAGTTTGGGGAGAAAAAAGTTTGCTCGGATGATTGATAGCACAATCGAATTAGCTCAAGAAACAGCAAGTTTAATTAAAAGTAAAGAGAAATTAGAATTAGCGAATTATCCCGCGATTAATGCTGTAGTTTTTCGTTATCTTCCCAGTCAAAATGCAACAGATTTCGATTGTAAAAGAGCGAATCAGGTTAACAGTCAAATTCGGATGCAGTTAATGCAGCAAGGAATAGCTATATTAGCGCAAACCAAGATTGGTGAATTGACGTACTTAAAGTTTACTTTACTCAATCCCCGCACGAGCGTTGTAGATATTAAGAGAGTTTTGCAAGCTATTCAAAACATTGGTGATGAGTTACGGGGAACTGAATAATAAATCACAGATATAGATAGATTGAAGAATTTAAAATGTAAAATTCAAGAATATTACTCGTTTTTTCAATGATTACTGGTTTTAAAACAACCGCAGAGACGCTGAGAACGCTGAGGGAAGAAAGAGAGAGAGATAGCTAATTTTAGAGCAAGGAGGGAGTGAATTATTTTGCTCCGAATTCAATAAATATACTGCTATCGGTTCCTCTTTTTTTTAAGTATAAAATCTGAGAAATAAAAAAACTATGATGCAACATACAATTACCAAACCTGAAGTAAGTTTACAAACACAACATCTTAGTGAGAAAGGAATTGCCGAACAAGCTACAATTCAAAGTTTCTTAAATTGCTATTTGCGAGAAACTAATATTGGTGAATTTATTAAAAATACAGCTACAAGTAAAGATATAGCATTTACGGAAATTCTGAATCGGACTGGTGCTAATTCACTGTTTTGCTGTACTTTAAAGCATCAATGTTTAAGAATTTTAATTGGAGTTAAATATTGGTCACTTACGGGCAGACATATATTTACATACCCGCTGTTTTATCAACCAAATACGGGCAATTTATTAGAATTAGATTATGTGACATTAGTAGCTTTGATTACTAAAGAGTTGGTTTTAGATAGTGGTAGCAACAGCCATCAAGATGAATTGTTGTCAAGAGTAATTCAAAGCAATAGCTATATTGAAAAGTTTGTTCGGGAGAGAAAACAAGATCGGGAATCACTTTATAATTTTAACAACTCTTTTATTGATACAGAACAAGCGTTAGTATTTGGACATCATTTGCATCCAACACCAAAAAGCCGTCAAGGTTTTTCTGAGTCGGAATTATTTACTTATTCACCGGAATTAAAAGGTAGTTTTCCCCTACATTATTTTCGCGCTCATCAATCAATTACTGTAGAAGGTTCTGGATTATCGCAAACAGCGACAGCATTAATTAAAACTGAATTAATTCAAGATACAACAGTTGATGGTGATTTTAAGCAAAAGTATTGTCAAGAAGATGAATATTCTCTATTACCAATTCATCCTTGGGAAGCAAATTATCTACTTAGTAAACCGGAAGTTCAAGAGTTAATTAATCGGGGATTATTGCAAGACTTGGGTGAGAAAGGTAAAGCATATCAACCTACAACTTCAATTCGGACAGTTTATCATCCTCAATCGGCATTTATGCTGTATCATTAAATGTGAAAATTACTAACTCTTTGCGGGTAAATCTATATAAAGAATTAGAAAGAAGTGTAGAAGTTTATCGGATATTATCGGGTAAGATAGGTAACGAATTACATGACAAATTTCCGGATTTCAATATTATTCGTGACCCGGCTTATATTACAATTCAAATTGATGGTGTACCCGTGGATGGTTTTTCAACAATTTTACGAGAAAATCCATTTTTAGATCGTCCTGAAACTGATGCAACTTGTTTAATTTCTTTATGTCAGGATTCAATTTTTGGTGATACTTCCCGATTAAAGAAAATTATTCAGCAATTAGCGCAACAAGAATCTCGTTCAACTGAGGAAGTCAGTTTAGATTGGTTTAGAGATTATCTAAAGATTTATTTGGAACCAATTCTATGGCTGTATTTTACCTACGGTATTGGTTTAGAAGCGCATCAACAGAATAGCGTATTGCAGTTGGAGAATGGTTATCCCAAACGTTTCTTTTATCGAGATAATCAAGGATATTATTATCGTCGCTCTTGTCATCAATTATTAGATAGTATTTTACCGGGTATCAGTCAAAAGAGTGAAACAATTTGCGATGATGCTGTTGTGGATGAGCGTTTGGGTTATTACCTCTTTATTAACAATTTGTTTGGATTAATTAATGCTTTTGGAGTAGCGGGTGTTGTGGATGAAAAGTTATTGCTCAAAGATTTAAGAAGTAAGTTAGAAGAATATATAGATTTAGCTCCACAATCTGTAAGTTTATTAGATAATTTACTTTTTCAATCACAATTACGTTGTAAAGCAAATCTTTTAACTCGTTTTCACGATATGGATGAATTGGTAGGTTCTGTTGCTACCCAATCTGTTTATGTAAGTATTGACAATCCTTTATATGTTGTCAATTAGAAATTAAAACCAATCATAAGTAAACGCAAATAAAATGTCGTTAATTACTGATAATTACACCTACAAAACGCTTGACTCAGAGATTAATAAAACCATTGCTTTTTGTCCAGTCAGTTTATCAGAAGATTTGGATAAAATTCACAAATGGATGAATCAAGATTATGTGATTTCTTTTTGGAAGCTAGGATTTGATAAAGATAAAATTCAGCAGCATTTAGAAAAGGCTTTAGCAGATAAACATCAAACTCTCTATATTGGCTTTATCGATGATGTTCCCATGAGTTATTGGGAGTCATACTGGACAATTGATGATGTTATATCTGGTTGTTATCCTGCGAAAAAATATGACCAAGGAATTCATTTATTGATTGGCGATCGCAATTTTTTAGGTAAGGGTTATGCTTTACCTTTATTACGTGCCATGACCTTTTTTAAATTTAAAAATTCCCCAACTCAGAAAGTGATTGCAGAGCCAGATATTCGTAATAAAAAGATGATTTACATATTTGAAAAATGTGGCTTTGTATTTCAAAAAGAGATTTTGTTGCCCGATAAAAGCGCGGCTTTGATGTTTTGCAAACGTCAGCATTTTATGGAGAAATGGAAGTGATGGAAAATGATGTTTATGATGTAATTGGTGTGGGGATTGGACCTTTTAATTTAGGTTTAGCAGCACTCTTAGAACCTGTTACCGAAATCAAGTCTTTATTTATCGAACAAAAAACCAAGTTTGAATGGCATCCGGGTTTATTAATTGCAGGAAGTTCAATTCAAGTACCATTTTTAGCTGATTTAGTCACAATGGCTGAACCTTGCAGTCAGTTTAGTTTTCTCAGCTATTTAAAAGCTAAATCTCGTCTTTATCAATTCTACTTTTGGGAGGAATTTCATATTCCGAGACGGGAATACAATCATTATTGTCAATGGGTAGCAGAACATTTATCAAGTTGTTGTTTTGGACAACGAGTACAAGCTATTTCTTGGCAAGAAGAATCTCAGCTATTTGAAGTTGAAATCAAAGATGTTAAACATAATACTAGTTTAATTTATCATTGCAAAAATTTGGTTTTAGGAGTTGGTTCTGCTCCTCAAATACCTGCTTGTTTCCAAGATATTAAATCCGAGCATATTTTTCACTCAGCGGAATTTTTACATAGACGAGAAATCCCCCGAAAATCAAAATCTGTTACGGTAATTGGTTCCGGACAAAGTGCAGCAGAGATTTTCTACGAACTGTTACAAGAACAGGAAAATTACCAGTATGAAATTAATTGGTGTACTCGTTCCTCTGGTTTCTTGCCAATGGAATATTCTAAGCTGGGATTAGAACATTTTTCTCCTGACTATATCCATTATTTCTACAGTTTATCTCCCCAGAAACGAGACGATTTAATCAAAAAGCAAGATTTACTTTATAAGGGTATTAGTATTAGTACCATTAGCAAAATATATGACTTGCTTTACGAGCGTTCCGTCGCCGATAATTATCCCAATATCAAATTAATTTCTGGGGTAGAAGTTAAGGAAGTCGAAACTATAAATAACCGCTATCGTCTTAGCTATCGTCATTCCCATCAAGACGAACCATTTAGTCATGAAACTGACTGTATTATTCTCGCTACGGGATATCGTCACGCTATACCGGATTGTATTGCAAATATCCGCGATTTGATGCAGTGGGATGAAAAAGGACGCTATCAAGTCAACTTTGATTATCATCTGGGTTTGACAAAAGATATCCCCAACCGGATTTTTGTCCAAAACGCAGAATTACACACTCACGGTGTTGGTGCGCCAGATTTAGGTTTGGGTTGTTATCGCAACTCTGTAATTATTAATACGTTAACGGGAAAAACAGTTTACCCGGTAAAACGTCAGAACGTCTTTCAGCAATTTGGAATAGCGGCATGAGATATCGCCAAAACTTAGTATCTTTTGCACTATTTTTATGCGTATTCCTAGCGGTATTTAACGAGGTATTACTCTCACCATTTTATCCTCAGTTTTTTCGCAAGGTATTTGGTGTTGAGGATTTAGCCTATACCGGGTACTACATCTTTATCTGTCGCTTGACTGTGGTGCTGTGTGCGCCGATATGGGGTATTTTATCCCGCAATATCGAGGTTAAATATCTACTCTACATCGGTCAAGCGGGTACGGCAATTATGACGGCTTTGATGGGAACAAGTAACAGTGCTTCCCAGTTTCTGGTTTATACCATCATCCTATTGCTGTTTAAAAGCAGCTACCTGTTGGTTTATCCCTTGATTATTCAGCTAGCAGGAAAACAAAAACGGGCTACAGTTGCAGGAATTTACCAAGCCGTGTTTCACGGTGCAATTGTTGCTGCAACCATTGCTGGTGCGGGAATGGTGAATTTTGCCACACCCTTAAGGTTGTTTTATCTAATTGCAATTGCAGATGTTGTACAACTAATTATTTGCATCTACATTTTGCAAGGTGTTTCTGCTCGAAAAGAGGATAAACAAAATAGTGAAAATGCTCCTGTAGTTAGCAATCAGTTGGGTTTTATTGTTGCCATCGGGATGGTAATTCTCAGCTTTCAACTAGCAAATAATTTAGTCCGTCCCTACTTTACGGAATACGTCACAACCAACTTTATTAACATCAATCTGCTTTCTAGTAGTTTGCTGTTTTTAATACCCAGCATCATGGCGATCGCTGCTTTACCTTATATTCGTAAAGCTTGCAAACCCAAAGCTTTACCGTCTATTTACTTAGTAGGAATATGCTTATTAGCTACTAGTTTGTTTTTCCAAGGTTGGACGCAAAATATTGTGGTTTTAATCTTAGCGCGAGTGGTTTATGGATTTTGTTTGGCAGTGACGCAAGCAGCTTTAGAATTACAATTGTTTAATAGTAGTGCTTCTAATCGTCTGCATTTTAATTACAGCCTGACAACTTCTTTCGCCAATGTGGGACATCTCGCAGCACCTTTGATGGCTTCTTGGTTAGTCAATACTTATAGTTTAGCCGTGCCTTTTTTAGCGGCTGGGGTAATTGGCAGCGTCAATTTAATCTTTGCAAGATTTGCAGTTTTTAAGAAGTCTTCTCTTCCGCTTTCTAAAATTAGTCATCATCCTTAGTTTTTCGGGATGCGTTGACATAAAAATAATATCTTTTTAAACGCAAAGTGACGCATTGACGCGGAGCGTCTTCCCCAAGGGTAGATAAGCGCAGAGGAGCGCGGAGTTTTCAACAAAAATATTTCATTAAATAGGAAAAACAATAATGGATTCTTTATCAATTCTGAATCAAGCATTACAACCAGAAACTTGGCAAATTGTCGGGAATAATTTACTTGCAAAAATGCTTTCTGAGTTTATGTATGAGGAGATTATTCAACCGGAAGTAGTGGAAGAAAAGCCAGATTTTACAGTTTATCATCTTTCTTTACCTGAAGGTATTGCTTACCGTTTCCAAGCGAAAAAACGCTTGTTTGATTCTTATCGGGTTATTCCCACATCCTTACAACGTCGGGAGGGGAAAGAATGGTTCAGTGCTGCTAATCCTCTACAATTTGTTCTGGATATTCATACTGCTGTGGGAATGACAGCGGAAACTACTGCTCATTTAATCAAGGAATTGAGCAATACTTTACTTGCAGATGCCCATATTCAATTTAAACAAGCAACTCAAAATATTGATTTAACAGAGTTAGATTATCCCCATTTAGAAGGAGAAATGGAAGGACATCCTTGGATTACTTTTAATAAAGGACGTATCGGTTTTGGTTATGATGATTACCTGGCTTATGCTCCGGAACAAAAACAACCAGTAAATCTATTTTGGATTGCAGTTAAACACCATCGTTCTCAGTTTCAGGCTATCAAAGAATTAGATTACCAAACTTTGATGCAAGAGGAATTAGGAGAAGCAATCCTTGCTAAATTTACCTCTGTCTTGAAATCGCAAAATATTGATTCCGAAAATTATTATTTCTTGCCAGTTCATGGATGGCAGTGGAAGAATATTATTATCCCCTTATTCGCTTCCGAAATCGCGACTAAATCCATTGTTCCCCTTGGTGAAAGCGACGATAAATATCTCCCCCAACAATCCATCCGCACTTTTGCAAATATCACCAATCCCCACAAACGCTACGTCAAGTTACCACTGAGCATTTTAAATACTTTGGTTTATCGCGGTTTACCCGGTGAAAGAACTGTAGTTGCTCCCCAAGTAACCGAGTGGATTAAATCAATTTACGATAATGACTCTTTCCTTAAAGATGAATGTCGCTTCATTCTTCCTGGAGAAATTGCCACTATCAATTACGATCATCCTTACTACAGCCAATTTTCCGGCGCACCTTACCAATACAAGGAAATGTTAGGTTGTTTGTGGCGAGAAAGCGTATTAACTTATACTGAACCCGACGAACATCCGATTACTTTAGCGGCTTTACTGCACGTTGATGGTAGCGGTAAACCCTTTGTATCCCAACTTGTGGAACGTTCTGGAATCAGTTTAGAAGCATGGCTATCTCGTTTATTTAACGTAATCTTGCCACCATTACTACACTATCTCTATCGCTACGGTGTGGTGTTCTCTCCCCACGGGGAAAACACGATTGTGGTACTCAAGGATTCTATTCCCCACCGTTTAGCGATGAAAGATTTTGTTGATGATGTGAATATCAGTCGTCATCCTCTACCAGAATTAGAAACTTTACCCGAAAAATTAAAAACAGTATTGCTTACAGAACCCCCAGAAGGCTTATGTCAGTTTATCTTTGCTGGGTTATTTATTTGCCATCATCGCTATCTTTCCGACCTGTTAGCAGATTACCATAACTATCCAGAACAAAGCTTTTGGCTGCAAGTACGAGAGACGATTTTAAATTATCAAAGTCGTTTTCCCGAAATGCAAGCCAGATTTGAAATATTTAACCTACTTGCACCCCAATTTACAAAATTGTGCCTGAATCGCAATCGATTGTTAACTTATGGCTACGCTGACGATGGCGATCGCCCTCATGCAGCTGCCTATGGAAAAGTAAATAATGCTTTATACGAGGTGAGTGAATTATCTTCATCCAATGCTAACTTTTCTCAATACTCGGCAAATTACTTGACAAAATGATTCGCCAGACGGTTAGCTATAAGTAAGGTTGTCTTCTTTTTGGGCAACCATTAAAACTAACTAATAGTTGCCAAAATATATCATTAACTACTGGGGGTTAGGAATTGGTAGCAATTGATGCTCATAACCTAAAAATTGCTTATGACCGCACAATCATCGTTTCTGACCTCTCCATCACGCTCCATGAAGGTGAAATAACGGCTTTATTGGGACCAAATGGTTCGGGAAAAAGTACAGTATTGCGGACTCTAGCTAGATTATTGCAACCGAATCGGGGTGCAGTTTATATCAACGGTCGCAATATTGCTAAAATGCCGACAAAACAGTTGGCGCGACAGTTAGCAATGCTACCTCAATCATCAGAGGTTCCACCAGCAGTGACCGTTAAGGAATTGATAGGTTACGGACGCTATCCCCATCAAAATTTACTGGGGGGATTCTCCTCAAAAGATACGGCAGCGATAGAGTGGGCGCTGACGGTGACAGGGCTGCAAGCCCTTGCCTCAAGGGCTGTTGATACCCTTTCCGGAGGAGAGCGTCAACGAGCTTGGATTGCAATGGCGATCGCCCAACAAACCAGCGTATTATTGCTTGATGAACCAACAACGTTTTTAGATATCCGCCATCAATTGGATGTTTTAGCTTTAGTAAGACAGTTAAATCAAGAACATGGAATTACTGTGGGATGGGTGCTACACGATTTAAACCAAGCTGCGGCTTATAGCGATAATCTAATTATGATTTCCCAAGGAAAGGTAGTTGCTAGCGGAAGTCCTCAAGAGGTGATGACAACCAGCAATATTCAGCAAGTATTTGACGTAGAAATGACCGTTATACCCCATCCCATTAACGGTTATCCGACTTGTTTGCCCTGCGATTGGGGATTAGCGACAGTGAGGAAGGCAGTATGAATAAATACAGCAGGCGCTTTTTTTTGACTGCGATGATGTCTGTCGCGGTTGCTTGTGGAAATAATTCTGCTGTTTCCCCAACAGACAAATCTATCTCAGCAAAAACACCGTCTCGCGTTGTCGCCTTAGAATGGGTGTATGTAGAAGATTTGCTGGCTTTGGGAATTCAGCCCGTTGGGGTAGCAGATATTGAGGGTTATCAAAAATTTGTCAACATAGAGCCTCAATTAGCAGCATCCGTGGTCGATGTAGGGACGCGAGCCGAGCCGAATTTAGAAGCCATAGCTCAACTAAAGCCGGATTTAATCATCAGTGTGGAATTACGGCATCAAGTAATTTACGATACTTTATCTTCCATCGCTTCAACTTTGTTATTTAATGCTTATCCGTCAGCAGATAGTGTAAATCAATTGCAAGAAATGCAGCAGACATTTATCAAAATTGCTGACACTATGAAGCGTGGGGAGCAAGGAAGAGCGATATTAGAAAAAATGCAGGCTACTTTCAAACAAGCTGAGAAACAATTGAGCGATTTAAAAATAGCAAATAAAAAATTTATTTTAGGTCAATTTAGCGATAGTGCGCCGCAGTTACGGTTGTTTACAGATAATGCAATGGCGGTACAAATTATCAAAAAAATTGGTTTAGAGAATGCTTGGCAAGGTAAATTTGATGCTTTTGGATTTAATACAGTTTGGATAGAGGCGTTACCAAAAGTAGAAGCAGCGAACTTTATTTATATTACTACAGATAGCAATATTTATTGGCAGCAATTGCAGAATAATCCGGTGTGGAAAGGCTTAAAGTTTGTGCAAGAAAATCGAGTTTATCCGATTGCATCAGATACTTGGGTGTTTGGTGGTCCTTTGTCAGCAGAAATTTTGGTAAATAAGATAGTAAACGCTTTTGGAGGAAAGATGAAGGATAAAGGATGAATTACGAATTAATGTAATTACTCTTAATTTTTAACTTATTATCCCAATTATTCCTGCATCATACTACAAATGCAAATCTTAAAATCAAGGCTATATCTTAATTTATAAATTACGAATTAATATGTCCCATTTGCAACTGTCCAAATTTAAAGGAAATACTTTCTTAATTTTGATTGTAGGAATAACTTTGCTATTCCTATTATTTTTTATTCACATTACCCAAGGGCAGGCGGAATTAAGTTTTAATACAGTAATTAAGGCAATTTTCTCACCTAATAACAGCAATGCCGATAACATTGTGCGTTATCTACGTTTACCCCGTGTAACTATTACTGTAATCGTAGGTGCGGCTTTGGGAATAGCGGGAGTGTTATTACAAACCGTGACTCGTAATCCCTTGGCTTCTCCAGCAACTTTGGGGGTAAATGCGGGTGCTTATCTAGCAGTAACAGCTACAATTATCTTTGTACCTAAGTTATTCGCACTCTCACCCGTATTGGTAGCATTTGTAGGTGGATTGCTAGCGGCTTTTTTAGTATATGCGATCGCCGCTGCTGGGGAGATAACGCCGATTCGTCTAACTCTTGCGGGTGTAGCGGTTTCTCTCACATTGGCATCTTTAACCGCAGCTTTGCAGCTATTTTACGAAAATGAAACCCGCGATTTATTTTTCTGGGGTGCTGGTTCTTTAGTACAAACGAATTGGGATAATACGATTTATGCAGCCCCAAGAATATTAATTGGAATTGCGATCGCGCTCTTGATGGCAAAACAGCTAGATGTTTTGTTATTGGGAGATGATTTAGCGGTTGCTCTTGGTGCGAGAGTGCAATTGAATCGTCTCAGCAGTACTTTAGTGGCGGTGTTTTTGGCATCTGTAGCGGTGAGTGTGGTGGGTGCGATCGGTTTTGTGGGTTTAGTTGCTCCCCATTTAGTGAAATTAATGGGATGTCGAAAACACTTTTTATTATTACCATTAACTGCCATTTGGGGTGCGGTGATCCTCTTAGCTGCGGATACTGTAGCAATGTCACTGACAACTAATTTGAGTGAATTACCAGCAGGTAGTATTACAGCTTTGATTGGTGCGCCGTTTTTAATTTGGTTGGCTCGTTCCCACCATTTGTTAAGTAAAAATAATGGAAATCAAAGCAGCTTTAAAATAAAATCAAAACCAGCTTTTTCCTATTCAGTTGTATTATCAACGGCAATTTTTTGCTTGATACTCGCTTTAATTGCCGGTTTATTATTAGGCAATATTAACTTTAGTTTCAATCAAATAATCGATACTCAAAACAGTGAAAATATTCTTGCTCAAAGAATTTTATTTCAACTCCGGCTACCGCGTCTTTTAGTTGCTTCTTTAGCAGGAGCCGCATTAGCAGTCAGTGGTTTGCTATTACAGGGAGTAGTGAGAAATCCCCTTGCAGGACCAGAAATTGTCGGCATTACTTCCGGTGCTGGCTTTGCAGCTTTATTAGTAATGATTGTTATCCCCAATGCCCCAGTAGAAGCGGTACCGATAGCAGCTTTCATCGGTGCATTTGCAGCATTCGGTATTGTATATTTAGCTGCTTGGCAAGGGGGAATAGTACCGGCACGACTGGCTTTAGTAGGTATTGCAGTTTCGGCGTTTTGCGGTGCGGGTATAAATTTGATGATAGTCAGCGCCAAATTGCGAGTAGCCCAAGCCTTAGTTTGGCTATCTGGAAGTACCTATGCCCGTCAATGGGATGAAGTAGGACGACTAATTATATTTCCCTTAATTTTGTTACCCGTAGCTTGGGTAATTGCCCGTAAGATTGACCTGATGGCATTAGGGGAAGACTTACCCCGTACCTTGGGAATGCGACTGCAAACAGCCCGCGCTATCTGCGTAACAGTAGCCGTTGCTTTAGCCGGTGCAGCAGTATCAACAGTAGGAACCATCAGCTTCGTCGGTTTGATAGCTCCCCATGCAGCAAGATTGACAATAGGCGATCGTCACCGTCAGTTAGTACCGCTAACAGCAATTTTAGGCGCAATTTTAGTCACCTTAGCAGATACTTTAGGACGAGTGATTTTAGCACCAAAAGAAATACCCTCCGGATTAGTCACCGCACTGATTGGTACACCTTATTTTTTATGGCTGCTATTACCCAAGCAATCGCTCTTTTCGATGGTTTGGGGCTGTTTGAGCTACCCCGAATCGCGTTCAAAAAAACTTTTTTAGCCAGCAAGAATATGTTAAACGATGATTATTCTCTCACAAATTGTCATTTTTGCTCTACTGTCTCCTTAATGGTGGGTGAAGACCCCATTGGTAGTGCAGTTCCTTGCGACCATTGGCTGATTGTCGAATTACCCCAACCCTGGGCAAAAATGCTTTGGCAAGAACATCCCATACTTAAGCCTCTGTTAGTTTTGATAAAAGAGTTGTTTGTTAAACATGGAATCAAAATCCAACCAATAGCTATTGCTCCCGATCGCGAATATTCTCGTCCTGGCTATACCCGTATATTTTATTATTACCGTCCCCAAAGATTATTTAATCAGTTTGATAAGCAAGAATTTATCGTACCAATAACACTTACCCTTCGTTTGGCAAAATCGATTCTTTTACAACTACTTAACCAACCAAATGAATTACATTCCTTTATACGATACAAGCAACTTTCAAGCCATATCCGCGAGATTCTAACTTGCACTCATGGTAACGTTGATATTGCTTGCGCCCGAAGAGGCTATCCTGTATATCAAAAACTGCGTTCTGATTATGCAGCGAATTCGGAAGGTAAACTGCGGGTATGGCGATGTAGCCATTTTGGAGGACACCAGTTTGCACCCACTTTAGTTGACTTACCTCAAGGACATTATTGGGGACATCTGCAACCAGAAGTTTTGGATAATTTGATATATCGTAATAGTTCCTTTGCACAACTTTATAAACATTATCGAGGTTGGGCTGGACTTAGTAAGTTTGAGCAAATAGCCGAGCGGGAAATTTTTCTGAGTTTGGGTTGGGAATGGCTCAAATATGATAAAGCTGGGCAATTAATAGTAATAGATAAAGACCACGAGTGTTGGGCAGAAGTTCGTATAAATTGTATAAATATAGATGCCCATGTAAGCCAAGCTTATAAAGCCAGAGTAGAACTGAGCGGTTACGTAATCACGGCTTTAAATTCTGGCAAGAATCAACCAAGACAGAAAGTAAAGCAGTATCGTGTAAGTCGGTTGGTAGAATTAAATAAGAGTGGAAACGACGAATCTATCACTACTCGGAAGGAATTTGGGATGAGTTGATGTTCGCTTTTATGGTTCTGCTGCCTTCCACAGTTGTTTTTCCGCTCCCTCCATAGCCAGTTAAAACCGTTACAGGAACTATATCTAATGTGAAGGGTAGTCATCCTATTTTCCCCAAATAATGAAAATCATTATTATAATATAGTGCTTGATTATATTTGGATGGGAGTCAATTTTAATCATAAAATTTGTATACTTGTTGTATTCGCGCACTACGCAATTCGTCAAAGAAAAGGCGAGACGAATATTAAAATCTTACTACCGCAGAGCCTTATCTACCTATTAATCCCCGAAAAATATAGCTATTAAACCATACGCCTATTCCTAACACCAGCGCGATTAATAAAAAGCTGCCAACTAATGATGATAGATTCTGAATTCGGCGTATTATCTAATATTGCTCCTAATATAACAGCTTTCCTGCCAAAATTAAGTTATCGGAGCAATCAATGGCTGTCTTGTTAAAAATCATGCAGTTGCAATCAGAGATGTCCTTGAATGCAAATATTAATACAAGGAAATGCCGAAGTGATGTCAATATTTACCGATATGTTTACGGCGCAGTATTGAAGCATTAAGGAACGTGCGCTTTTATTGACGGCTGGTATCGAATTCCTTCTGATGTATGAAGCGGCGTTGTTGACTAAATAATTAAATTCGATGCCGTATCGCACGCACTCTGTGTAAGCCTGTAAACTGCACTTTATGAAGACCGTAAAATGTTTCCTTAGAAGGCATCTACTTAAGAGAAAGACTCTGAAACAAATTGTGTTAGCGTTCAGTTCCTCCTGAAGGGAAGCATTACGAATTATTGTGACGCTTTTGTTTTAAACTATCTTGTGTTATACATCACAATATCTTAAACCAAAATCGTACCGGATGTGACCATAATAATTGCCATCTTCAACCAAGCAGGCGGAGTAATGAAAACCTCTCTCGCCATGAATCTTGGCTACCAACTACACCTCCAGAAACACAAAACGCTCCTCGTTGATATGGACCCGCAAGGAAGTTTAACAACTTTTATGGGTCTGGAACCCCACGAGTTAGAGCAAACCGTTGGCGATTCCATTTTCAACGAAGAAACGCCACCTTCAATTCAAGACAACTTACACGGCATGGACTTGCTGCCAGCCAACATTACGCTGAGTGCTGTAGAACTGCAACTAGCTACCGTTATGGCACGAGAAACCCGACTAAAAATAGCTTTAGAACCTCTTTTAAACCAATATCGCTTCATCCTTATTGACTGTCCCCCATCGTTGGGAATACTCAGCATTCTTAGCCTTACCGCTGCTACCCACGTACTAATTCCCATCCAAACCCACTTCAAAGCGTTCAAAGGTACAGAACTACTGCTTGATACTATAAAACAAGTCAAAAAACACGTTAACCCCCAACTAACTATTGCAGGATTCGTTCCCACACTTTACAGTAACGCCAACCAAGATAAAATTATCTTAGAAGCGCTCATTGACCAACTAGAACCACTTGCTACCGTATACCCCCCAATTCCACGCGCTACCGCCTTTGCCGATGCAGCAATGAACCGCCAACCATTAGCTACATACGCACCCAAACACCCAGCAATAACAATTTTAAATAAAATTCAACTCGGAATGGAGAAACTCTAATGCCAGCCAGAAAAACAACACAAGTTCCCCAAATGCGCGGCGTTCAAGACTTAATCAGCATGAATGCGGAAACAAGCCAAACTACAGTAGCCATCAACAAAATCCAAACAAATGATAAGCAACCCCGCCGCTACTTTGACCCGGATAAAATGGCACAACTAGTGCATTCCGTCAAAGAACACGGCATCTTAGAACCATTATTAGTACGCCCCTTAAAACAAGACAAATATGAACTCATCGCCGGAGAAAGAAGACTAAGAGCAGCCCAAGAAGCAGGACTTACAGAAGTACCAATCGTCAGTAAACAATTCGACGACAAACAAGCCCTACAAGTAGCACTCTTAGAAAACTTACAGCGAGAAGACCTCAATCCAGTAGAAGAAGTAGAAGCAATACTGGAACTATTAACAATCCAACTGGATATTAAACCAGAAGAAATTAAATCAATTCTCAACGAAGCTGCTAACGCTAAAAAACGCAAATTAGAGTTAACGGAAAACGTTTCCCGTAAGTTAGAACAAATCGAAACTATTTTAGCTGGTATTGGTAAATTTAATGCCGAAAGCTTCCGCACGAGCCGTTTGCCGCTGCTAAACTTACCCTTGGATGTGCTTGAGGTACTGCGCCAAGGGAAAATAGAATATACCAAGGCGAGAGCGATTGCAAGAGTTAAAGACGAGCAACAACGTTCTGACTTATTAAATGATGCAATTTCTCAAAATTTATCACTAACTCAAATTAAAGAACTGATACAAAAACTAGAACAAAATCAAACCGATATTGAAGAAACACCCCAGCAACAACTTACTAGACGATACTCGGATGTTGGCAAGCGATTGAAGAGTACTAAAATATGGGACGACACCAGAAAGCGTAAGAAGTTAGAGAGATTGTTGGGTGATTTGGAAAAGTTGCTTTCGGAAAGCGAGGTAAAGTAAGCTTCAACATGAAGCGCTTAATCAAACTACAAGTCACGGGTTCAATAATTATTTTATACACCTTCGCTCAAACACCTTGCAATGTCTTTTTTCAATTAATTCTTATGAGTTTTGCGGAGCGGGTAAAAGTCATTCACGAAGATAATTCAGCCAGTATGCAGGAATAATCGGCGTTCGCAAGTGGCGGCTGGCAATAAGTCCTATTACAAACCACCCACAAGTAACGCACGAGATATTGTTGAAATCTTTATATTTTTCGCGAAGGCGAATGATGTAAGTTTTAAGGTCATCAAAATTTTCTGGCAAGCGAAACGGATGGAGAGTAAACCCACCAGCATATCCTGCATTAGTACTGTACAGGTGGTTATCTGTGTCGTCGTCCGGAAACCAAAGCTGAAGACTAATCTTATTAAAAGTTCGAGTCACAGCTTCCTGAAAAGCTTTATAATCATCAGCAAGATTCAACACAGCATACAAACCAGCTAGCATGGGCAGGAGCGTTGAAAGTTCCATCAACTTTTCTTTTGGTGGAGCTAAACCAACTTCCAGAGCAACAAGGTCGTTATAATTATCCGAAGCTATGGGAAAGCATTTACCAATCTGATAAGCGAAAATGATGTGATGACTGAGTTCTTTGACCCAGCGAGCAGCTTGATTTGTGTACCCAGCAGCGATGAGCGTAAAAAGTCCCAAGGCTATGTCGATAACATGACCGTCATAACGTGGCGCAAACGCAGGAGGATTGTTTTCTATTAGGGCTGCAAGCATTTGTGCAACTGCTTGCATCTGCTCTTCATATCTTTTACAAAGCTGTTCATCGCGTGTAATTGCGTATAAATTCCAGAATACCATGCCCATAACACCAATAATTCCGATTACTTCAAAGGTGCGAAGGGGGTACTCTAACTCATCAGCACCATAGCCAAACAAACCATCCCTAACAATACAGTGTGGCTGAAGCTTATTAGCATATGCACCAGTGACTTTGAGGTAAGTAAAGAAAAGTTGGGTAAATTTCTCGTTCGTGACCTTGCAATCAAAAAGCTCGTTTTGACGCATCCAGTCCCAATTACGCAGAACTGCACGTTCGGCACAAAGTAAAGCAGGTTTGAGATTATCTGCTTCTTGACACCAATAAAAAACAATGTTAAGACTCAAATCAAGTAAACACAGTGCTTTCTGACGCTTGCGCTCTGCACTTTTATTTTTTTCTTTTGGTAGATTCCCCTGAAACAAAATTCCTTCAATTAATTGATAGAAGTAGCGCGGTTCATCTTCGTTTTGGTCAACTAGTGCAATTGTTTTACGTAAATGTTTTTGGACTGACTCTGGAAATAGGTACTCATCAATAAGATATTGCTCAATAAGCAAAGTTAGCTGGTCGCCACCCCAAAAGTCAAACTCAATTTCCCCATATTTTGGATCTAAACCCGTATTTCTATGAACGTAGTTTACCCAGTCCGGTTCGACATCCTGCTTTAATTCACCCCCAGTTGCAAGGATAATTTTTTTCGGTAATGCCTCATGTTCGGGTCGGACACGGTTACGCAAGTACGAGTCAAGTATTTCGTTGAGCGATGGACGCACAGCATTTTTCCCAGCATCCCAGCTGCTTCGAGTTATATCCCCTTCTTTGACGGTTAATAAAAATAGTTTCTGTTTATTGTCTTTAGGGTCAATACCAACAGCAGGAATATCAACACCAAATTGGCGCGAACCAATACCTGGACGACTTAATAAATCAATCCCCATCGATAGAAGAAGGTCAGGAAGTAGAGCATCTATCTCTTTTGACTCTTTGAGCATACTCAGATACTCACGGATAACCAATTTCATACATTACTCTCCCCAGTAATTTCATCTTCTGCGTTTTTTGTTTTGTACAACCCTATATTTCGCCATAGCCTTCGCAGATAATCTTGCCCGATAGGGTCGATAAATTCTCCTTGTGGCAATTCACATTCGTAGAAAAAACTAGCAAGCTTATAAGGTTCTGTAAAATCACCATCTCGCTCATAGGAAACAGCGCGACCATGCTTAAGGTTTACAGTAGGGAATAAACTCGAAAGCACAGAACGCTGCTGAGTTTCCTCCATCATTGCGTTTTGATATTTCCACTTAGCTAATTGCAAACTATAGGTTCGTTGTGACGGGGGTTGCAGTTCTTTTAGGCGGGGCAGTTTCTGCCTTGCTTCAAAATAAGCATCGGAACGATTCAATGCTTCTTCAATTATATTTACTAGTTCTTCTGAAGTGACATCTGAATCTTCTATTCGGAATTTCAAGTAATCACCAGTTTCATGCGGATAATTGTAAAGCACATATTCGCTTAACAAGCCCACGATCAATTTAGCAATATTGTGTGAATAGGGTTCGCGCTTGATTGCCGATAGTAATAGTGCTGCAAGAGAACGAGCATCTGTTATATAACCTGCGAGCCGATACAGCACACAGGCAACCGTTTGCTCGTCAAGAGTATCCAGTTCTTCCTTACTTAGCGTGAATACTCGATTTGCGAAAGCTTTTTTGCGAACAACTTCTGTAGTTTCTTGATGACGATCGCCACGAGAATGAATGGAGTGAAACTCATCGTTATCGTTTGTGTTGAGTGCTGCTGCATCATCATTCACTGGAATAGAATTAAAGAAATTAATTACATTACTTCCAGCGAGGTGTAATCGTATATCTGAAGATGAGAACCAACGAGTAATTGCTGCATTCAGTGCATTAATATGGTTATTATATAGCTCAATAAAGGTGCTATTAAGCATCTGTGGCAGTGTAGTTTCTCTTCCACTTCTACTGTAGTCCCAACCTAAAGCTATTAACTCAATTACTTGAAAGGCAGTATTTAAGTCATTTTTTGCATAATGCTCTATACAGTAATTCAAAGTCTCTAGTATTTGTGCGGGAAATGAAACTGCCCTTACCAAATGCAATAGGGATTCTTTATACCACGGTGAATTGTATGCCTTGTTGCCTTTCTGAAATAAGATGCTTGACATCTCGTTATGTACCGCAGTGTCATGAAACGATGCAAATTCAACTAAGCAACTTGCAGCTTCCTCTGATTTACTTGCTAAATTACCATAGGCTCGAACTAGTATAATTTCAATATCAGCATTTAATTTGCCTTTAAGGTCATTAAATCTGTTCAAAGTTATCTGCATTAGGTCATTTTGCTCACCAGTGTCATACTCAAAAACACCAAGTGCGGCAATACCGCTTCGACAAAGCGTTGGCTGCTCAGAATAGGTCAAAGCCATAGCACGATGATGGGCTTCTTGTAAATCTAACTTAGCTAGCCCAAGGAGCGCATCAAAAGCTAATTCACCAATAGGCGATTCCGGGCGCTCTATAAAATTTTTGTAGAGAAAATCAGCATTATTTCCAGAAAGGGCTGCTAAATTTTCGACAATCGAGGATATTCTATATCCATTACTAGTTTTATACATTGGTTCTAGTGCATCAACTAGAGATTCAAACTCAAAATTAAGTTGTGGAAGCACGTCATAGAATGGGTTGTAAACGTTAAAGAATGACCTGTCGCGTTGTTCTCTTGCATTATCCAATCTAGCTATATCAGCTACATAACCCACTATATCTTTCTTGTATTCGTAGTTCAGCACAAGCAGTACAATACCTGTGATTTTCCTGCTAGCATTTATGCGAATACTGCATCTATATATGTCATCAAACACACTAGCAAATTTTTCTCTCTCGTCCCAAGCTACAAGTGCTAAATCTATAGCGTGACGTACCAAGTAATCGCTAAGAACCTCTGGGTCAGAAAATCCTATCTTTCCATCATTGCTTGCAAGCAACCCCAGTACAAGTGCTTTACTTAAATTAATTTCATCACTCTGCGGTTCAGAAACATTCTGCTCAGTTTGTTCGTAGATTTTTGCAGCAACCCATTGTAAAGATGCGTGTGCGTCCCCATTACTTTGTTGAGTTTGTTGCCAGTGTGGAGTCAAGTCCATCATACGATAAATTATAATTGTATTTATTAATACTCATAATTCAAGAAAGCTGCACGGGTAAATATAATCTAAATTGTCTTTACTTGCGGATAAACATTCCCTTATACACAAATACTGCAAAAATTACCTCAATTTACGGTCACTGTGAGTCTTAGAAGACACACAACTCATTTTATAATCTTTTATACTATATTAGTACAATTGTTTCAATAATTCGACTAATGAATCCCACTGATTCGCCATCGTGTCAATATCTACCACAACCCAGACTATACCGCTCTAAGTACCCCAACCAACCGATGCTTCTCTACAAAGGTTTTGCGGAGATTATTCTGGATGAAAAAGTCTTTGAAGGCAATGCTACCGTACTTTTAGTATGGTTCCCCTGCCCCCATGCTTCCTTCGAGTTTACTTACTTTGGAAAGACGAAGGTAGAATTAGATGATTTCACCCTAAAGTTAACAGAAATCGGGGTAAGTGCTTTAGCATCTGTTTCAGAGAAAAGGTATTACGGTGCTGATGACAAGTCGGTAATTTCAGGATATTTCTGCGAACCAGTTGTCCAAGGCAGCCAAAAAGAATTAGCATCCTTAGCGTTTTACATAACTAACTTTCCGTTTTTTAATATTTCCAATACGTGGGGGATAGAGGAAGAAGAACTGGAAGGTTGGTTAGAACTGTACTTTGAAGGTCAGTTTGTTTTTCAAACTGACGAATGGCGAATAATATTGGCAACGCTACCCGATAGTTGGGATATCCACGATTTACTAAGAACGCAAGGCGGCTATGCTTTAACCCATATGTGCAAGCTAGAGCGGTTGGATAGAAGCCCCTTCTCCTTAGAGGATGCCAGGGAGCAGTTACAGGCATTTTCTTTCTACCTTTCGTTTGCTAGGGGAATTTGGATAGCACCAATTCTTTTATTCGGCTATGATGCCCAAGGAGAACAGGTTTTTGAAGAATGGTCGGATTGTAGTGCCGACTCATGGCAGAACACTTGCGAATGGTTTTCTCCTGATTCTACCGAATTAGTCCAAGCTTTTCCTGGTTTTATGCAGCGCTGGAATTCGCTTGCATGGCGCGAATTAATTCAAGAATCCATTCAATGGTACGTAGAAAGCAGTAAACAAGCTGGAGGTGCAGAGGGTGCTATTGTTTTGCAGCAAGCAGCGTTGGAACGACTGGCATGGGTTTTTCTGGTAGAAGAAAAGCGCAACCTTAGTAAAGATGGATTTCATAAACTGTCAGCAGCTGATAAAATTAGGCAGTTATTGTCTCATTTGGAAATTAAATTAGAAATCCCCGCTCGTTTGAATAACATAAAAAATGTGTCAAAAGCTGAAAATTGGGATGACGGACCGCAGGCAATCACTGAAATACGAAACGCAATTATTCACCCCGACCCTAAAAAGCGACATAAAGGAAGCGGTGCCTCCCCAGTTGTTAAAAACGAGGCATGGAATCTTGGACTACAATACCTAGAACTTGTACTACTAAAACTCTTTAATTACCCGTATGCTTACTTATACGACTTAGAGGAAGACTAAGGTCTTATATTAAGTAGCGATTATTACTACTTGTAATTAAAAACCCGCTCAGAAACAATATGCTTCCTTATCACATGAACACCAGGCAAATAGTTGTATTCGTTTCAACGGTAGAAATGACGGGACTGTTATGGAGCAGTTGACTTGCAACTCAACACACAAGCTGTTGCGTGGTTGACTGACCGCTTTGGGGATATTGCATATAGCACTAACTATTTTTAGCTAGAAACTATTCTATATATATGTTATGCGTCATCCTTTTTTTGACACAGATAAATTCTCGTTTTGCCCTCCACTTCGGCTGCAAAATGGAAATAACTGTTGCTCCCGTTATTCTTCTTCTTCGTCTTCTTCCGTAAATAAGAAAGAATCTAAAGTTGTTCTGAGTTCGTCAACCACATCTTCAACTTCGCCCAAAGCAAAGTCCGCGTCATCCGCGCTGAAGCTACTGCCAAAAACTTCTTGATTCACAAATTCGTCAACTAATCTTTGTAGTTTAATCGCTTCGCTTTTAAACTGTTCCAGACCTGCTTCGCACTGCTGTTGGCGGTATTCCGCTTCTTGTTCCTCTTGATTCGGCGGTTCGTAAAGTGGTTCACTCAATTTGATAAAGCCTCCCGTGAAAGTGCTAATATCTTGCTTCTCCGCGATAGGCGATCGCCCTTCGAGGCAAAATATCGCACGCTATTGATGATATAATTGTCCCGTTATCCGGGCAATTTTAAAAGAAAATCCTTGTAGACATTGAAGGAAAGCAGTTTTTTACAAAGCAGCATATGATAACGATTATCTTTATCAAACCAAATCTTCCAAAAGTGCAGTAATTTTCCCCTGTGCCTTGGTGCGGTTATCATCGTAAATCATCAAAGTATTTAAACTCGCATGACGGCTCAACTTTTGCACGCTTCTAACATCCCCTTTACTCGCATCTAACGCCGCAGTTACCGACGAATGCCGGATTTTGTGCGGGCTGATGATTTTAGAAATTCCCGCCTCCTTGGATATTCCCACCACAATCTTGCGGATACCGTCACCCGTCAACCTATGCCCGTAGCGCGGACGTAAAGAAACGAACAACGGCTGCTTAATGTCTAATTCCTTCCGCACCCACAACCAATCCATAAGCGCCGCACAACTCTTATGATGTAAATCAATAATTTCCTTTTGCGTACCTCGTCCCTTCCCCAAAATAGCCAGCGTCTTTGCTTCTAAATCCAAGTCTTCAATGTTACATCGAGATATTTCCTCCCTGCGTAGCGCGTTCGCCCATAACAGCCGCAACAAGGCATAATCCCGCTTACCTTTCAACGTGTCCCTATCTGGTATTGCTAACATTTTTTTGAATGCTTCGGGACTAATTCCCGTCGTATCCCGGTACTGCTTTACCTTTTCACTTTTGATATCAGCTAAAGTCCAACTGCACTTGCCCACATTATAAGCATAATTAACCAACGCCTTAATCGCCGCCAACCGCCGATTAACAGTAGCTTCCTTCAATCCCAAATCAATCAACTGTGCCTTATACCGCAACACCAAAGTTACAGCAGAAAACCTTTCCATCTCTAAAAACTGCGCCACCAACTCAGGTGTCGGTTCCTTTGCTGCCACAGCTTGAAAAAACTTTCTTAAATCCTTAGCATACTCATGACGGGTACTTTTGTTGCGCTTCCCCACTAACAACTCCTGCAACAAATCGCGTTCTGCTGCAATGGCAAAAGGATTAGTAATTATATCGGTATGCGACTTGTCTGGGAGTAACATAATAAACAACTATAGAAAAGTTTTATTTTCGATATTTATTCTACCTTTTCTTTGTCCTTCCCTTACACAATGTAGGGAAGGCACATAAAGTGAAAATGTCGCGCATAAAATGAAAATTTGTCGCGCTGGAGATGAAAACGAGTGGCTGTAATCCCTGTGTTTTCGTGACACCCTTGTAGCACCGCCTTCATAAAGAAAGCGCCGTCTTCTTTATCCTGTAAGAGGACAGCAACTTTCCGAACGGTTGAAGCAGAAATTTTCAACTTATGCGCGAATTGTGCAGGAATTTTTCACTTTATGCACGACAACACTCGCTTCAATCCCTATGATTCCGTGGGGAAATTTTCAACTTATGCGCCTTCCCTACACAATTGGCTGCAACGGGTGTAACCAATACAAGATATGCTGATATCATTGCTATCGGTTTGATATCGATTTGATCGCTTGTAGTCTACGCTGTTTGCTATGCCCGATTCTTCTCCAGAACATAAGCCCAGTCAAATGATTCGCGTGCCTACTCCAATAATAGGGGCAGTACGCTCCTTATCCCGGTTGCATCGTCAAGGAAGAACAAGTGAGATTCTTCAAGGTTTAGAAGAGTTAATTTCAACGTTAGAAAGTAGCAGCAGTAGTAGGTACAATACTAATTCTAAAACTTTATCTGAAATAATGGAACGTCTTGATAAAGTTGAGTCAAATAAGACGGATGAATGTAGTAGTAATGAAATTGTTGATGCCGAACGCATAAACAATTTAGAAGATAAAGTTGATTCTATTGTTTCTAGAATAGAGCAATTTACTGATGCCATCAGACAGATACAAAATCATCTAAATAATCAACATAAAAATAATAAAAAATCTTACTACAACAATTCTTCTTCCTCTAGGCAAACTCCGCGAATACAGCCGTTAACAGAGGAAGGTTTAGCTTTGAGATTCGGTGTAAGTTTAGAAACTGTACGCAAGCAAAGAATTGATTTACCATCTCCGCATTTTGTGGCGTGGTGCAAGCGTCGAGATACTTCTAATATTGGGTGGGAATATAATCAAGATACAGGTTTATATCATCCGGTAATGTAAAGAAATAAGTAATAATTTATCTTCTTGTAGGAGTAATTAATAATATGAGCAATTCTTCTTTTAGAAGCCCCTGGGTAGGAATGAGGCAGTACACCAATGGATTTTCATCTAAGAAGGCAAGTCCAGGATACATTGCGGGTGCGCGTTCAATTTATAGTAAGCTTTGTTCTGAATTAAGTAATAATCACGGGCGTTCGGGATATGTTGCTATAGAATCCGATAGTGGAGAGTATGTATTTAATGCTAACAAAGAAGTCGCTCAAAGGGAACTTACAATAAAATATCCAGGACGGTTAATTTGTACTTTTAAATTAACAAGGGCATCGTAATATAAATTGATAGAAGGATAATTTGGATAGAAGAAGATGACTAATAGTAATTCTCAAATATTATACCCAGACAATTGGAAGGAATTAGCCACTAGCATCAAGGCACTTAAGGATTGGAAGTGTCAAAAATGTGGTAGGATATGCATAAAGCCAGGGCAAAAAATACCCTCGGATTGGAGCAATTCTCAACGTAGGACATACACGTTACAGGTGCATCATTGGAATAGAAATCCCGCAGATAATAGAATATCTAATTTAGCGGCATTATGCCCTGGATGTCATTTATTTTATCATACAAGGGGAAGAGGAAATATTTCTCCAGGACAGCTATCTTTTTTTGATAAGTTAGGAATTGATTTTGAAGAGGAGACATATTAATAAAATTGCTCATGCTATGTAATATTTTTAGATAAAAATAAATTAATAAAGAGAAGTGTCAATTAGAAAAAATGCACTTATAAGGAGCTAATAAAGGTTTAATTACAAAAATACTCGCGGTTTATAATAATTAAAAAAGGAGAAACGATTATGACAACAGATAAATCTACTCGCACCGCTCGTCGGGGAAGAATATTCCCAGAAATTCAGTGGACGGAAGAACAATTAGCGCAATGGAAAGCAGAACGCGAGGAGTTCCGGAAGCGTTGTCAAGTTATTTTTGACCGTGTAAAGCCTTCTTTAATGCAAACCCATTACAACTGGTATATAACGATTGAACCTCTGAGCGGTGAATATTTTGTCAACAAGGATGATATGCATGGCGCTCAAATCGCACATGAGAAATATCCAGGTGCAAAGTTGTATACTTTCCGCATTAATGAAACCGGAGTGTGCGGAACAATATAATGAACGGATTTTTCGGTGATGAGGATGCTTTATTTTTTGAGATTGAATTAATAGCATCCGATGGTTTAGAGTTACCAGTCGATGCACTTTTTGATACTGGTTTTTCTGCTTGGTTAGCTATCAATAATCAAGATTTAGATGCGCTTGGTTGGACATATATAAAACAGCAGCCAATGTTTACCGCACGGGGGGAAGCAGAATTTGAGCTTTATTTGGGTAAAGTAATATTTGGCGGTCAAGAATACGACATCCCCGTTCATGTTGGTGAAGGATTAACGGAAGTTTTACTTGGTCGTCAATGGCTTACAACTAAACGATTAGTTGTGGATATGCCGTCTCTGGAATTGACGTTGGGATGAGATTATTTATTGATGTGTCAGTAGAACATCTGTGAATAATAAATCAGCATTTGGATTGCAGTATTCTAGATTTTATCTGACAAAGATTTAATAAAAATGTGTTCCCAGAATCCTTGTTTTTGTCGCGGTGTTAGGTATTTATCAAGATAGTCATGCAAGCTAATACGGAATTTCCATTGAAGATATTTATCTATGGAGCCAATAGGAATAACTACATCTAAATATTTGTGTTGATATACTCCCAAGTATCTAGTAGCAAAGATAAATTCTGATAGTAAAACAATTTCATCATAGCTAAAATATTCACCTTTCTTAGGTGCGCTATCTTCCCCCAATCCATATTTACACCACTGCTTTACGGTGGTTAGCGATACGTTACAGCATTGCGCTAGTTGGGTTTGGGTAAATATAATATCGATTTCGACAGGTGTTACTTCCATTTTCATTATGACGATATTTTGTACTTATAAATAGTCAAGTTTTAGTTATAGTTCAGCTTGAGTGCTATTAATCTTAAACCAAACTTTCACTATATAGCCTGTTAACTAAATTAAATGCAACCGCTGGCTTTGTTGCTTCTCTATTGAGCATTTAATAATATGAAATTCAACCTCTATTAAACTTGCTATTCCTGCGGAGATAAAAACATCTAGCGGGGGAATGCTGATGCTTCAATAAAGTAGTTTTAAATTAATCGATCGCTTATTAGAGAGGGATTTTCTTATTCATTCAACAATTAGTAAATGGTGTTGCGTTCATAATTTAGCCTTCAAAGTTAATCGGATTCCTATTGAAATGCCCATAAATATTATTCGCTTCTAACCATACTGGTAACGTTCTTTCCACTTCTGACAATTCGTTTCCGTTTTTATCGACTAAGCCATGTACAATTTGTACTATAAAAATATTGAATATGCCACTATTTTTGCTTGTTAAAATTGATGACGAGACATTATATAGTATTCTCAAGATGTCACTTCAAAGTAACTACAATGCTCATCTTTTTGAAGACTAGGATTAACAGCGCAAGGTAATAAATAATCGCCAGAGGCATATTTACAGCCCAAGCACTGACAGGATAAATAATCTCCGCTTTCAACTAAAT